>JBDLTY010000024.1:0-6755 GCA_039805585.1 Actinomycetota bacterium
TTGCCGGCGATGCAACATTGCTCTATTACCTATCTGATGAAGCGCAAGAGGGTAGAGATGCATTCCAGGAGCGACGTTCACCTGATTTCACGAAGTTTCCTCGCAGACCATAAATGCACAATCTTCCACGACTTCAGCAGGTTCTCGAATCGGCTCACGTATTCGCACTTGATCTAAGAAGTGAATTTCGATCAATAAAGCGAAGAGTTGGAGTGCTCTTTGATGGACATGTAGGTTGGAGTGAATTCGCGCCATTTACTGAATATTCTGATGAGATTTCATCCCGCTGGCTGCGTGCTGCACTCGAATTTGGATTTGGTGACATAGATGTTTCAGGAAAAACTATCCGAACAAATGGAATTGTTCCAATTTTGAGTATCGAAGCAACGAAAGAACTGGTCCAGGAATACCTGGATGTCTATCAGATGAATGTCATCAAGCTGAAATGCTCTGAAAGCATTGAAAATGACACAGAGAGGATTGAAGCAATTCTTTCGCTCTCCGGAGCAATCACACTGCGTCTTGATGCGAACGGAACTTGGTCACTTGCCCAGGCGATAGAAAATGCCAAACGCCTAGAGAAATATAGAGAGCGAATTGAATTCATAGAACAGCCAGTGCGAACGCTCGCTGAATTTAAACAACTGAAGGCTCACACATCGATTGCACTTGCCGCTGATGAAAGTATCCGGCTTTCTCATTTTGAAAATCTTGATGAATTACATCACTATGCTGATGTGGCGATTTTGAAAGCGATTCCAGTTGGTGGTGTCGAAAAAGCACTCGAGATAGCGCGCCACATTTCACTTCCAATCATTGTCTCAGGTTCTCTCGACACATCAGTAGGTCTTGTCCAGGGGATTGAACTTGCAAGTCGTCTCAATCTCGATGCTGCACATGGTTTTGCCACTGGGCTACTATTCAAGCAGGATGTCGTCAGTAATCGAGTTCTTCCTAAGAATGGCGAAGTCAGCGCAATCCGACAAGTGCCAGATCCTGAACTTCTTCGTGCAGCAGTTTTGAAAGTCACACCAGATGAACGACAATGGTGGATGGAGAGAATCAAACGCTCCTACCATGTTTTGGAGAAAGAACAATGAATCCATCAACTAAACAAGCGCGAGCGATGGTGCGTGGATTTATTGAGGCAGGTATCGAGCATGTAGTGCTTGCGCCTGGAAGTAGAAGTGGTGCACTCTCAATTGCATTTGCTCAGGCTACGCCTCACATCAATTTGCATACTCGCTTCGATGAACGAAGTGCTGGTTTCATGGCACTGGGTATTGCAAAACGAACAAACAAACCTGTTGTTGTGTTATCAACCAGCGGCACAGCAACTGCTCACTTTCTTGCACCAGCAATAGAGGCCCACGAATCAGGAACTCCTCTCATCATTCTCACAGCAGATCGACCACCTCACCTTCGAGGTCGTGGCGCGAATCAAACTGTTGATCAGGTTGGGATGTATTCGGCATTTGTTCGAGGTGAGTGGGATTTGCCACTTGCAGATACCCAAGATGACGCATATTGGAATTTAGCCGCACGAACAGCGGTGCAAGTAAGCCTCGGCACAGACTCAACTGCAGCCGGCCCCGTTCATCTCAATGCGACATTTGCAGAGCCATTAGTTCCTGAAACCATGGATACAGATTGGCTTCATAGGATTGAGCTTGACCCAGTTAAAAGCCCAGTATCCATGCAAGAGGACTTGAAAGCACTCTTAGTTGAACTTGGAGCACTTGAACAACTTTCTCGAGCAGCTGTGGTGATTAGCAGTATGCAGGACGCGCATGAATTGGTGCAACTTGCTGAATTCTTACAACTTCCAATTTTGGCTGAACCTTCAAGTAATGCGTTTCGTTCCAAGAATGCAATTGCTCATTACAGTGCGATTTTGAAGGATGATGATGTACGAGCACGATTACAACCAAGTCTCATCTTCACTGCTGGGCGATTTGGATTGAGTCGAAACGTGAATGCAATAGTGAAAAATGCGGAACATGTGATTGCTATCGGACGGTATCCACTTGACGCTGATCCTGAGGACAAAGCATTACACCTGAATCGAACCCCACATTTTCAAAACCTCGAACCTGCCAGCACAACCTGGTTAGATGATTGGAAGCAGGTATCGAAAGATTACAATTTTATAGATGCCTTTGATTACAGAAATTCAATGCGCGAAGTACTTCATTCTGTTGCACGAAGTGACACGCTCTGGATAAGCCCATCAATGACAATCCGGATTGCAGATGAAGTCATCGACTCGACTCAACAAGGCTTCATTCTGATGAACCGAGGGGCAAATGGAATTGATGGACTCATTGCATCTGCTCAAGGGGCGGCAGTTATTGGCAGAACCCATTTACTGATTGGGGATATTGCATTTCTTCACGACATCGGAAGCCTTGCACTACCTGACAGTGAATCCAGGCCAAATCTTCGAATTATTGTTTTCAATAATCATGGTGGTGAAATCTTTTCACTTCTCGAGCAAGGTGATGCAAAATACGAAGAAGTGTTTGACAAGGTGTATGGAACGTCCGAGCACTACGACTTAGCAAAACTTGCTGGCGCCTTCGGTGAAGATGCCGTAAACGTGAGCACTATCGATGAGCTGAAAAAAGCACTTTCATCAACACATTCTGTAATTGTGATAAATCTTTAGGAATTCATAAGCGCATTGCGCATAGGTTCAAACTTTGCATTTGATTCTTGCACTTCAAGTGCTGGTTCGCTACCTGCGACAATGCCGCAACCTGCAAAGAGGCGAATTCTTCGTTGATCATCTGAATCAATTTCGCCACAGCGAAGAGCAATACCAAGTTCGCCATCATTGTTCGCATTTATCCAGCCAACTGGGCCGGCGTAACGCCCTCTATCCATTCCTTCAATCGCACGAATGAGCGCGGCGGCACGTTCGGTTGGTGTTCCACACACTGCTGCAGTTGGATGCAATGCTGCAGCGAGGGCTAGCACCGGTAAGTCATCAACGAGCATGCCGGTGATTTCTGTTGCCAAGTGTTGCACATTTGCAAGTTTGAGAACTGTTGGTTCACCTGGAACATTCAAGTCAGTGCAGTGTGATGCGAGAGCTTCAGCGACACTTGCAACGGCGTATTCATGTTCTTCCTGATCTTTGTCTGATTGCAGGAGTTTTTCAGCAAGTTTGTCTGATGCAATTTCTCGATCTCGCTTAATGGTCCCAGCAAGAACACGTGAGCGAACTTCTTCACCTTTGCGTTGTATGAGAAGTTCAGGTGTTGCCCCAAGTAATCCATCAACTAGAAAGAGCCAACACTCAGGATAGTTCTTCCCAAGATTCTCAAGCAGATTTCTTACATCGAGTGGATTATCGGCGCGCGCCACGATGTCACGTGCTAAAACAACTTTATCTAAATCACCATGATTGATTTTCTCGATTGCGTTAGCGACTGTTCGCTGCCAGAGTGAAACAGGTTGCGTACCTTCTTCCCAGCGGATTGCTCCAGATGTAATGCGAGCATCTGGTTCAGTTGGAACAATACATGGTGAATCTGAATCCTTTTCATGAATTCGTGTTATCCAGGTCTGCCCATTTTTTCGCCCAACAACGACTTCAGGGATCACAACAACAGATCGGCCTGGTTCAAAGGCGAAGGATGAAAATGCCACCAGCCCTGTTCCTTCCAACTTCAACGGGTCGGTTATTTCAGCAGCTTTGACTGTACTATTCCACCAGCGCTGGGCTCTGGAGAAACGCTCGCGACCGCGAACAACAATTCGGGCCGCTTCGCCCCACCCAATAATCCCTGCATCATTCTGCACCCAAGCCATTCCACCGTGTGCTGGAAGGAGCGAAATCAATGGCAGATTGGAAAAGGCGTGATCGCTTGAGAGAAGCTCGCTTGCAACGATTAACTCAGGAATAGCTGCAGGAGCAATTACTTCAGCGGCCAGTGACATAGGTGAAGGTTATTCCCATTATGAATTCGATGCGAAAGTGTGGAGAATTCCCCTGTGATTAGAGCCAATCTAGATAAGCAACCAAATGAGGTTGCCAAGATGTTTGATGATGTTGCGCATCGCTATGACATCGTGAATGACCTCTTATCGTTTGGACAAACCCGTTTGTGGCGAAAAGCTACCGTGAGGGCAGCCCAAGCACGAGTGGATGACAAAGTACTTGATATCGCTGCTGGCACTGGCACCTCATCCCTTGCATTTGGTAACACTGGAGCATTTGTTATTCCGATGGACTTTTCATTCGGAATGCTAAAGACAGGTAAGACCAAAAACCCTGCACTACCGTTTATTCAAGGTGATGCGCTCGCTCTTCCATTCTTGGATGAAGCCTTCGATGTTGTCAGTATCTCCTTCGGCATTCGAAATGTTCATAACACCAATAAAGCACTTTCTGAGATGCTCCGAGTCACACGGCCGGGGGGAAGACTCGTGATTTGTGAGTTCTCTCACCCTACAAATCCGCAATTTCGTGCACTCTATTTCAACTATCTGATGAGGGCCTTGCCGGAAATAGCCAAACGCACCTCCTCAAATCCTGAGGCGTACGTGTATTTGGCTGAATCAATCAGCCAGTGGCCGACTCAAAGCGCCTTTTCCAAGGAAATCTCTGATGCTGGATGGGTAGATGTGACCTACCAGAATCTCACAGGTGGAATCGTTGCAATCCACACAGCGATCAAGCCCAACTGAGGCAGAGCCCCGCAACGCACCACTACTAGAATTGGGGCAAGTAAGTTTCTAGCGAAATCGCCAAGGGAGAACGAGCGTGAACAACGTCGCCTTGCCCATCTTCACTCTTGGGTTACTTGCAGGCGGATTCGCTATCTTCTCAGTAGTTATCGCAACGTTTACTGGGCCAAAACGTTATAACCGGGCGCGGGTTGATGCGTATGAATGCGGAATTGAACCCACCCCACAACCTATGGGTGGCGGGCGATTTCCGGTCAAGTACTACCTGACCGCGATGCTCTTCATCATTTTCGACATCGAAATTGTGTTTCTCTATCCGTGGGCAGTGTCCTTTGATGCTTTGGGATTATTTGGTTTAGTTGAAATGCTCTTATTTATTGGTGCTGTGTTTGTTGTGTACGTGTATGTCTGGCGCCGTGGTGGACTGGAGTGGGAATAAATGGGTCTTGAAGAAAAACTTCCAAGTGGTTTTCTCCTTACCACTGTTGAATTCGCAGCTGGCTATGCCCGTAAAGGTTCACTGTGGCCAGCAAGTTTTGGTCTTGCCTGCTGCGCGATTGAAATGATGGCAACTGGAGCAGGACGTTATGACCTTGCACGTTTTGGTATGGAAGTGTTCCGTGGATCACCACGACAAGCAGACTTAATGATTGTTGCAGGACGAGTCAGCCAAAAAATGGCACCAGTGCTTCGCCAGATTTACGATCAGATGCCAAATCCCAAGTGGGTTCTTGCAATGGGTGCATGCTCCTCATCAGGTGGAATGTTCAATAACTACTCGATTGTGCAAGGTGTTGATCACGTTGTTCCAGTTGATGTGTATTTGCCAGGCTGTCCACCTCGACCAGAGATGTTGCTTGATGCCATCCTAGAAATTCACGACAAGATTCAAAATACCAAACTTGGTAAGAACCGCGAAAAAGAAATTATTGAACAAGAGAAAATTGCGCTTGAAGCAACCCCAACAATTCTTCAGAAAGGATTGTTGCGGTGAGTGACGTCGAAAAAGCATCAGGAGTAACAAAAGGACATCAAGTTGATGTTCGAGTTGGAGCATTTCGAAGTAAAGATTCGGGTGACACCTCTGGTTTTGGCGGCCTTGTCGCTCCAGTTGTGTTGCCAGGTGCAAGTAGTAAACCGTTTGGTTCGTGGTTTGACATGGCTGCGGATGTACTAGAAAAAGCTCTAAGCAATTCAGGAATAAAGCCAAAAGATGCGATTGAGTATTACACAGTTGATCGTGGTGAATTCACTATCCATGCAAAAGCAGAGCATCTACTTTCCTTATGTCAATATCTTCGTGATGATGAAAAGCTTCGATTTGAAATGTGTGCGTCGGTATCGGGCGTTCACTTTCCCCACGACAAGGACCGCGAACTTGTTGCAGTGATACACCTGTTGTCGATGACACATAATCGACGGATCAGAGTGCAGGTAGCAGTGCCCGATTCAAATCCGCATTTGCCTTCAATTACTGCACTGTGGCCGAATGCTGATTGGCACGAACGTGAAACCTACGATTTCTTCGGCATTATTTTTGATGGACATCCAGCCTTAACCCGCATTCAAATGCCAGATGATTGGCCAGGTCACCCACAACGCAAGGACTATCCACTTGGTGGAATTCCAGTTGAATATAAAGGCGCAGTTGTCCCACCTCCAAGTGAGAGGAGGGGCTACTAATGAGCACTGATTATTTCGCAGAGTCATATGAAACCACCGAAGGTCGCGTTCATACTGTCACCGGTGGTGACTGGGATTCAGTAACAGCGGCAGAAACAGGTCAACAAGAACGAGTCGTTGTGAACATGGGTCCACAACACCCCTCTACTCATGGTGTGCTTCGAATGATTTTGGAACTTGATGGCGAAACAGTTTCTGAAGTTAGAAGTGCAATTGGTTACTTGCATACAGGAATTGAAAAGAATCTTGAATATCGATCATGGACCCAAGGTGTCACATTCGTTACTCGTATGGATTACCTCTCACCATTTTTCAACGAGGTCGCATACTGCTTGGCAGTAGAGAAACTGCTTGGAATCACCGAACAAATTCCTGAA
>JBDLTY010000025.1:0-5327 GCA_039805585.1 Actinomycetota bacterium
CCGTTCCATGCTGATCATCGTGAAATACCGGAATATCCAGAACTTCACGAAGTCGCTCTTCTATCTCAAAACATCTCGGTGAGGCAATGTCTTCCAAATTAATACCACCAAATACCGGAGCTAGTATCTGAACTGTTCGAACGATTTCTTCAACATCTTGAGTGTCTAAACACACAGGCCATGCGTCCACATCAGCGAACCGTTTAAAAAGCGCAGCTTTCCCTTCCATCACTGGAAGTGCTGCTTCGGGTCCAATGTTGCCAAGTCCCAAAACCGCAGATCCATCTGTGACAACAGCGACAGTGTTTCGCTTGATGGTCAGTCGCCTGGCATTCGATTTATCCTCAGCAATGGCAAGACATACTCGCGCAACTCCAGGCGTATAAGCACGAGACATATCATCGCGAGTCTTTAAAGGAACTTTTGGAACGACTTCAATTTTGCCACCAAGGTGCAAGAGGAATGTGCGGTCACTGACTTTTCGGACAACGGCACCTGGGATGTTCAAGATTTCCTTTGTGACCAGATCTGCGTGATCGGCGTCGGCAGTGTCGCAGGTGACATCTACCACCATTTGCTCGTGGTGTGACTCGACGACATCGAGGGCCGTGAGTGACGCTCCTGTATTCAACACTGCCTGGGCGAGTTCAGCGGTAGAGGAACCTTGGGCGGGGAGTTCCACACGGACAGTGATGGAATAACCGGGGCTATTGCTCATAGTGACCTCGTTTCAATGGCTCTAGTGTGCCAAAGTACTGAGCCAAAACCCAAGAAGGTCAGTGGCTACAGTGCCTTCAGGCACTTATTTATGAGCTTCTTCAGCAAGGGTTTATCAACTTCCCAGTCCAAGGGCACTTTGAAAGTCTTTTTGTTGACTTCATAGCTTTCTAATTCTTTCTCCATCGACTTCAATACCTCGGAATTGAAAGGGGCTAGTGTGAGATGGTTTTTCGCGACAGAAAGACCGAAAATATAAGAATCCTTCAGTTTCAACATGGGTTGATTCCATGCAATGACAAATTCAAGTTTGGGAAACTCTGTTTGTAGCACTTTAAAGATTTCTTTCACTTTTTTTCGTTTCACTTCATCATGTGGCTCTAAGTATTCCTCAAGAGTGGCAAAGCGTTTTGAGGTGGTAGAACCGCGTGAATACAGCACTAGTGCGTTGGCGTGCGTTTGACTAAAGCCAAAGTTTTCTTTGAGGTAGGCAACTTGTTCGGCATATTTCAAATCTTTGATGTCTTTCATGATTTTGAACCAGTAGGACATCTTTTCCCCATATTTTTTCTCAATCGCAGGGAAATGAGAACTCCGCTCTGGGTTTTTTGCCATGTCAGAAGTTTATAGGGGCGTGCCATGCAAAAAATCGTGTGTTTCGACAAAAATTAATGCGTCTTGATGATAGCCTTCTTTGACAAAGTCAAGGCAGGCTTGGCAGTAGGCCGTCCAGAAGTAACAGTTCTTCTCACTATCCCAGCGATAATTGGTGATGAATGCGCATACGAGTTTTGATGGATCTTTGAAATCGACATGATGCTTGACGCGCGCAAGGGGCGAAATGTCAGCAAGTGGTTCAGGTAGCACGTCACTAGCATTAGCAACCTTTTCTAGTTTGTTTTCACGAACCTGAAGCCCGCAAGTGCAGCAGAGATATGTTGCACCCCGCTCGTCATGGCAAGAATAATTTGTGTGCCAGGAAACTCGTTGCCACGCTTGAAGATTAGCGTAGTGAAGCCACTCTTTGAATTTGTAGTATTTGGAAGGGTCATTCGTATCGTCGTATTTCTTTCGTGCAATAGCCAAACGTTCGTCGGTTACTTGGATTCTGGCATATCGAAGTATTCGCATTATTTCCCCCAAAGAAGTTCCGAAATTAGATTGTAAATTCTTTACCTGACCTATGACGCGTGTCTCGGGATAATTCGCCTTAGAGTGGGCACATGATTGGTTCAATCGCCTTGGTGGGCTCAGGAGAGTATCTCCCTGAAATGATGGACCTCGAAGCCTCTCTCTTGCAGGATGGACTTCGCAACAACAAGAAAGCAAGGTTTATTCAAATCCCAACTGCTGCTGGACAAGAGGGAAGTAGCCGACTTCAATACTGGAAAAATTTGGGGCTACAGCAAGCCAAAAGGCTTGGCGTTGAACAAGTCTTTCTCCCTGTTTTCACGCGAAATGATGCGAATGATCCTGCCCTAGCGAACTTGATTGAAGAAAGTGCGTTGATATACCTCTCAGGTGGTAACCCCGGCTACCTTGCGGATTGCCTTCGGGGCACACTTGTTGGTGAAGCCCTCTTTCAGAATTGGCAACAGGGAAGTTCTCTAGCAGGTTGCAGTGCTGGCGCCATGGCACTATGTGATCGCATTGTGGGGTTCAAGATGATGAACAATGGCGTTGAAGGTCTAGGCTTTGTTTCGAGCATGCAAGTTCTTCCCCATTTTGACCGATACTTTAGGTGGGTTCCAGAGCGTGCGATTGGGAAACTAGTGCAAGAGACTAAAGACGCAACCCTCGTGGGTATTGATGAAAATACGGCCTTACTTAGGCGCAATGGACAAGAGTGGCAGGTAGAGGGGCATGCGGCTGTTCACATTTTTTATTCTCGCACCGCTACGCGATTTACTCACAAGGAATTTGTAACTTTTGACTAGAAATTAGTCGCTGAAAGTCTATTCCCACAGATAGATTTATCATAAAATGTGTTAAGAAAGGGGAAATCATGTCAAGAACTTTTATCGTTACAGGATCTGCTTCAGGAATAGGCCTTACAGTTTGTGAGATATTACGAGCCCAAGGTAATCGTGTCATCGGTATTGATATTCACGATGCGGACATTAACGCTGACCTAAGCACACGTGATGGACGACAAGAAGCAGTTAGCAAGGCAATTGAGTTATCAAATGGTGACATTGATGTTTTGATTGCGAATGCAGGACTAGCTCTACCAATGAGCAAGACAGTATCTGTGAACTTCTTCGGCGTGACAGATTTGGTAATGGGACTCATTACAACTCTCAAGAATAGCAAGACGCCTAGGATAGTCGTGACGAGTTCTATGGCGTCACTCATGCCAAATGACAAAGAACTTGTGAATTTAATGCTCGACCTAAACGAAGAGGCGGCACTCGCGCGTGCTGAAACGCTCGTTACACAGGCTGGCGGTCTGGAGCAATTGATCTACGGTTCAACAAAGAGAGCAATTGGGCGTTGGATTCGTAGAGTTGCTGCAACACCAGATTTTGCAGGCGCAGGTATCCCTATAAATGCCATTGCCCCTGGAATTGTTGCAACTCCAATGACAAAAGACATGATTGCTACCGAAGAGGCCAGAGCAGGTTTGCTACAAATCGTGCCGATGCCACTGAATGGAATCATGGAACCTGCAGTAATTGCAAAAGCGCTGATTTGGCTGGCTAGTGAGGATAACACCCATATGACCGGTCAAACTATCTATGTAGATGGTGGCTCAGATGTCGTGCTCCGCGGGGATGATGTTTGGATTGATAAAGAGTGATTGCTGGCAGCGTGTGAATTTCGTAAGGAATGGTTCCTTCTCTCCTCGCGGCAAAGTCACATTAGTTGTGACTTTTGTTATAGTGGCAGTCCGTAGATAGGCCAAGGCCTCTCTTCTCCTGAAAGATTGGTCGCATGAGCCCACGCCTATTTCGAGTACTGACAACTTTCTTTTCTGCAATTGCTCTACTCACTCCTGTTGGATTGTCAACACCAGTGACTGCATCAAACACCGATGAGGTCTGCGGGGAACTGAAACCATGGAAGGCAAAAAAGAAGAACCGTCTTCTGCAGTTTGATGCCGATTGTCGTGAAGTGTATGTCGAACCGCCATTGACTGATTCCAATGCACGTGAAACTGCAAGTTCACAAAGCATTACATCCGCAGCGACTTTCGATCCAAGTCAGGCATTCGCACTTCATTCGCGACCCAATGCACCTTCCGTCATCTATCTTGATTTTGATGGACATACGTGGTCGTCAGGTTCATGGTGGAATGGTGCGTTTTCAATTTCTGCCGGGAGAGTTTCCGAGGGCTACTCAATAGATGCCGACGCTTCAACGTTTACTACTGAGGAGCGGCAGAATATCTACCAAGTGTGGATGATGGTTAGTGAAGACTTTGCCATGTTTGACATTGATGTGACAACTGAACGTCCAACGGGAGATAGAGAACAAGTTTTCTTGCAAAGTGGATCTCATGCACTGATTTTGCAAGACAATCAAGTTCAAGAAGGATGCAATTGCGGTGGAGTTGCTCATCTGGATGTATTTGAAGAAGAAACACCATGGGTACGACCCGCATTGAATTTCTCTCGTTTTGGAACTTACATTGCGCATCCGATTGATATCGCGGAAATCATTAGCCATGAGGTTGGGCACAATCTTGGTCTTGCTCACGATGGACAAACTGTTGATGTTGAATACTATGGCGGTCACACAATGTGGTCAGCCATTATGGGCGCAGGTCGCGGCCGAGGGATTTCCACATGGAGTTACGGTGGCTATCCATTAGCAATGACTCGTTGGCCACAACGCGGCGGAGAAGATGACTTTTCTCAAATGGGACTCTATCTCGGTCTCATTCCTGATGATTTTGCTAATACTGTAGAAACTGCATTGCCACTGACGAGCGAAATCCTCTCAAATGGAGTCACTGGTCGCATAACAACCCGTGATGATGTTGATGTTATGAAGCTTGAAGTGTCAAACCTGGATGCGGGTCAATACGACATACAACTGAATCCAATTGATTATGGACCGAATCTTGATCCCGAATTACAGTTACTTGATTCCAACGGAAACGCGATAGCGACGTCGAACCCAGGAGTGTTTGTTCCGCAACCCATGACCTACATAACAAGTGGACTTGGAGCAAAGTTTTCAATCAAACTGAATCCCGGTACCTACTTTGTGAGGATAGACGGGGTTGGCCAAGGTTCTCTTGCCGATGGAACTGGTTATGACGACTACGGCTCGCTTGGTAACTACACTCTTGAATTTTCAGTCGCAAAGATCGCACCAACAATCAGCAGAGTGACTCCATTAAAGATTCAAGCAGGTAAGCGCATCACTATACGTGGAACGAATCTTTCAACTGCCAAAGTATTCCTCGGGAAACGTGCTCTCAGAGTAGTTTCTGCAATAGATACACGCATCGTTGTAGTCGCCCCTAGTAAGCTCAAAGGAAAGAGTTTCGTCCTTCGTGTTGTAGGGGAGTTTGTTGAAGTTACTCAACAAGTGAAGCGCAAGTAATACCTTAACTAATGCAGTACACCGCGTAGGACTTGAACCTACAACCCGCTGATTAA
>JBDLTY010000026.1:0-4932 GCA_039805585.1 Actinomycetota bacterium
CATCGTTGGGATCCCCGCCAACAGCGTGCTGAACTATGGCGCACCTACAACACGAGATTAGCAAGCGAGCAGACCATGCGTTCCTTCCCAATCTCGGACTGGACCGAGCTGGATATTTGGAGTTACATCAAACAAGAGAACATTCCAATCAATCCACTCTACTTCGCAGCTGTGCGTCCTGTAGTTCACCGTGGAAGTCAAATGCTTATGGTTGACGATGATCGGCTACCACTGCAAGAGAATGAAATTCCTGAGATGCGAATGGTTAGGTTCAGAACCTTAGGTTGCTACCCGCTGACTGCAGCCGTTGAATCAGATGCCGCTGATATTGATGCGGTCATTGACGAAATTTTTGGCGTTCGTCTTAGTGAGAGAGCCACCCGATTGATAGACGGTGAAAAAGAAGATTCAATGGAAAAGAAAAAAACTGAAGGATATTTCTAGTTCACAATGAATTGGGCGATGGCATAGATAGTTGGTATGCCAACAATCAAATTGAATGGGAACGTTATTGCAAGACTTGATGTGATGGTTAGTGCAGGATTTGCCTCAGGAATTGCGATGCTGACCGCGGCAGGTGCTGCAATATAAGAGGCACTTGCACATAAAACACCAAGCACCGTAGCGCCGCCAACACTCATTCCAGCAAGGTAGCCGCCGAGCACGCCTAACGTGCCAGCTACAAGTGGAAAACCAATCGCAAACACAATCAATCCGCCACCAACTTCTTTCAACACGCCAACGCGTGAACCTGCAAGAAATCCTAGGTGCATCAGGAAGAGAGCCAAGATCCCTGGGAGCAAATCGACAAAGAATGGAACTACACGGTTATATCCGGCGTCACCTGCAATCAGACCAACGAGTAAGCCACCGACAAGCAAAAATACAGTCTTTCCTAGCAGGATTTCTTTCAGTGATTCACCCCATGAAATTGAGCGATTCAGATGCCGTGAGGCTAAGAAAATACCTACGACAATTCCCGGAATCTCCATAATCGTCAAGAGGGCGGTTGCAAATCCTTCATATTCAACATTCGCGTTCTCCAAATAGACCAATGCGGCTGTGAAAGTTACCAGAGATGTGGACCCATAGTGCGCCGCAAGTGAACCGCGATCGACTTCCGATAATCTCTTCAATCGAGTCAAGATAACGAACGCAAGGAATGGAATAAGCACTCCAAGCACGAGCGTTGCTGCGATGGGTTTGATGATTCCGCTTGAGCCAGAGTGATAGAGCGAAACTCCACCCTTGAGTCCGATACCGAATAACAGATACACAGAAATGATTTGATAGACGGGTTCCGGGATTCGAATATCACTATTGAATCTCGCAGCAAGAAATCCCAGAGCAAAGACAAGAACAGATACAGAGGTCAAATTCGCAATTGCAATTTCGAGAGAACTATTCACTCGCTCATCCTAACAACTGCTATACGTCAATTTTTGAACGATCAATTTCACTTGCACCTTGAATAATAAAGTCTTTTCGCGGCGCTACCTCATTACCCATGAGTAGTTCAAAAATACGCTCTGCTTCCGCGGTGTCGTGCATAGTGATTCGACGTAGTTGTCGGCTTTCGGGATGCATTGTTGTTTCTCGTAATTGACGAGCATCCATTTCCCCAAGTCCTTTATAGCGCTGAATGGGCTCTTTCCATTTCTTGCCTGCTTTACGAAGTTTTTCAAGTGTGGCATGCATTTCATTGTCAGAGTAGGTGTAAAGAACTTCGTTCTTGCCAGACAACTCAATTCGATGTAACGGTGGAACTGCAGCAAACACTTTTCCAGCATCAATCAATGGTTTCATATATCGATGAATAAGAGTTAACAACAAACATCGAATATGTGCCCCATCAACATCAGCGTCTGTCATCACAATAATTTTGCCGTATCGCACTTGCTCGATGTCAAAAGTTCGACCAGACCCAGCGCCTATGACCTGAATGATGCTTGCACATTCAGCATTGTTTAGCATGTCGGCAAGAGATGCTTTTTGAACATTTAAGATCTTTCCACGAATTGGCAAAATCGCTTGAAATTCAGAATTTCGAGCATCCTTGGCAGTTCCTAGAGCCGATTCGCCTTCGACAATAAATAACTCTGTTTTTTCGTTGTCATCAAGCCGGCAGTCTCGAAGTTTCGTCGGTAGCGTGGAATTCTCTAGTGCATTCTTTCGACGCTGCACATCTCGCTGGTGACGCGCACTCACGCGTGCCCGCATCGCGTTGGCAAATTTCTCTAGAACTGTTTTTGCTGCGACTTTTTCTCCCCGTGGTGGCTTGGTTAGCCATTGTGTAAACGTTTCGGCGACTACGCCACTAACGATCTTCAATGCCGCTGGTGTGCCCAATATTTCTTTCGTCTGACCTTCAAATTGAGGTTCAGGTAGACGGACGCTCACAACAGCCGTCAAACCTTCTAGCACATCATCCTTCGCAACATTCTCTTCTGAAGGTTTTAGTACTTTCATTGCCTTAAGTTGCTCGTTGGCAACCTTCACGAGCGAGCGCTCAAATCCAGTCAGATGCGTTCCACCCTTGGGGGTTTCAATGATATTGACGAAACTATGGACGTTGGATTCATACCCTGTATTCCAAATTAAGGCGATGTCGACATACAAATCGCGTTTAACCTCTTGGGAACGCAATTGTCCAGAGCCATCAAGCACTTGAACAGTCTCGACAAAACTCTCTTTGCCCTGCAACCGAATTGTTGGAGAAATTGCTGTTGCAGTATTGAGATATTCGCAAAACTCACCCACGCCGCCTGTGAAATGAAATGATTCCTGGATCGTTGCACCTTGACGATTATCAATCAAATCAATTGTTAGGCCTGGAACTAGGAATGCTGTCTGACGCGCACGCGCAGTAATCAAACTCCATTCCAGTGTTGCACTTTTCTCAAAAATCTGCGGGTCAAACCAGTAGCGAATTCGCGTCCCCGATTCGTTTTTCTTTCCTTTTTTGACAATCAGCCCTGACTTCTTTGTGAACTTTCCACTTGGTCCAGAATTCTCAAAAATGCCAGGAACGCCTCGCTTGAATGACATGGAGTGCGATTTTGAATCCCGAAGAACTTCGACATCCAGACGCTGTGACAGCGCATTCACTACGCTTGCGCCAACGCCATGAAGACCACCCGAGGCGTGGTAACTACCCGACCCAAATTTGCCGCCTGCGTGTAATTTCGTGAGCACAAGTTCAACGCCTGTCAGTTTCGTCTTTTGTTCAACATCCACAGGGATTCCTCGCCCATTGTCCACGACTTCTACGGAATCATCTGGGTGTAACGTCACGGTAATGTGGGTGGCAAATCCAGCTAAGGATTCATCGACCGCATTGTCGATAATTTCCCAGAGACAATGAATCAATCCCCGGCTGTCGGTAGATCCGATGTACATCCCAGGACGTTTACGAACGGCATCGAGGCCCTCAAGCACAGATAAATGTTTGGCTGAGTAATTGGTTGAACCGCTTTTTTGAGCCAAGACCCTCTCCTATGTCAGGGTGGCAGGTTACCCTGCCACCACGAAACACAGACCGTTTTGGCAGGAAATTTCGGAATAACTGCACTAGTGTCTGCGTTTAAAGCAATACAGCCAAAGGAGGCACCATGAACGCAACGGCAACCGGAACACTCCAAGTTTCAGATCGTTGTGACCGTTGTGGTGCACAAGCATATGTAAAGGTTGTATTGCCAGGTGGTGGAACATTGTTTTTCTGTGGTCACCACTACACCGCGAACAAGACACAACTTCAGCAACAGGCCGCTGAAATTGTGGATGAGACTCGCTTTATTTCTTAATTGTTATTCGAGTGCATCTCGTAATTGATGTGAGCGTGCAGGGTGGCGGAGTTTCGCCATTGTTTTGCTTTCGATTTGGCGGATTCGTTCACGGGTAACACCGAACACTTTTCCAATTTCATCAAGAGTCTTTGGCACACCATCATCAAGTCCGAATCGCATTCTTACAACGCCAGCTTCTCGTTCCGTTAGGGTGTGAAGCATCTGCATGATCTGCTCTTGCAACATTGTTTGGGCAACAGCCTCATCTGGACGAATTGCCTCAGAGTCTTCAATCAAATCACCAAATTCACTATCGCCATCTTCGCCAAGTGGCGTGGAGAGTGAAATAGGTTCACGACCATACTTTTGAACCTCGACAACTTTCTCAGGTGTCATATCAAGCTCGCGAGCCAATTCTTCAGGAGTCGGTTCACGTCCCAGGTCTTGCAACATTTGACGTTGAACACGAGCCAATTTATTAATCACTTCAACCATGTGAACAGGGATTCGAATCGTGCGAGCCTGGTCGGCCATTGCTCGAGTAATAGCCTGGCGGATCCACCATGTTGCATACGTAGAGAACTTGTAGCCCTTTTCGTAGTCAAACTTTTCAACAGCACGAATCAATCCAAGGTTACCTTCCTGAATCAGATCTAAGAACAACATCCCGCGCCCTGTGTAGCGCTTTGCAAGTGAAACAACCAGCCGTAGGTTTGCTGCAAGTAGGTGCTCTTTCTCGTCATTTCCCTTTCGAATTGCACGCCCTAAGCAAATTTCACACAGCCGCTCTTTGGGGATACTCTGTTTGTCACATTGAGGGCAATGTCCTTTTAGTTCAATTCCCTTAAATTCAAGGTAAAAACGTTTGATGTCGTATTTACATACTGAACATTTCAACTTCTTACCCGAAGCAAGTTCTTTCAATTCGGTATCTTGCTTGTCCGAAAGCAGAAGTGCTGCTTCAATCCAGAACGCAAGTCGAACTTCGTCTTCAGCATTGAGCAGTTGAACCTTGCCAATTTGCTTCAAATAATCTTTGACTGGGTCAGCAGTCGCACCAGCCTGAGTGACCGTTTGAATAGGCTCATCGGTTTCATCCTTATCCGAAATAACGAAGCCGGCTTCTTCCGATTCAGGTTTTGGACCT
>JBDLTY010000027.1:0-4730 GCA_039805585.1 Actinomycetota bacterium
ACTCAGCGGTCATCTTCAACCGCAGTTGTGGTGTGGAGAGACCAACGTAGGACAAGGTAAGACAATGGCAATGCAATTTACAAACAAAGCAAATGATGCTCTCACTCAGGCAGCCCAATCGTCAGCAGCAATTGGAAATCCCCAGTTAGAATCAAGTCATCTTCTTGATGCTTTACTATCACAAGGAAAAGAGAGCATTGCTGTCTCTGTGTTGAATTCAATTCCTATTGATACCACGAGCCTACTTGCAGCCACTCGAAAAGTCGTGGCTTCCCTTCCTAAAGCAAGCGGTCAGAGTGTCTCTGCTCCAGCGCCGAGTGCAGAGCTCAATCGAGTATTCAGTGCAGCGCAAGAATTTGCCCGCCTTCGAGGAGATGATTATCTCTCAACTGAGCATTTGCTGATAGGCATTGCAAAGCAAGGCACAGCAACGAAGAAACTTCTGACTGATGCTGGGGTAAGCGAAGAAGCACTACTTGATACGTTCGAGAAAATCCGAGGAGACTCAAGAATTACAAGTGCTGATCCAGAAAGTAGTTTTGATGCCCTCAACAAGTATGGAGTTGACTTAACTGAGCGCGCCCGAATTGGAAAACTCGATCCTGTGATTGGCCGCGATGCAGAAATCCGCCGAGTCATCCAAGTGTTATCCAGAAGGACAAAAAACAATCCTGTTTTAATTGGTGAGCCAGGCGTCGGCAAAACGGCAGTTGTTGAAGGTCTTGCACAACGAATTGTTGCCGGTGATGTTCCAGAGAGTTTGCGCGGGAAGCAACTGATTGTGCTTGATCTTGCATCAATGGTGGCTGGAGCGAAGTATCGAGGAGAATTCGAAGAACGTTTGAAAGCAGTACTTCAGGAGATTGCACAAAGTGAAGGCAAAGTCATTACCTTCATCGATGAACTTCACACAGTTGTTGGAGCAGGTGGTGGCGAAGGAGCAATGGATGCTGGCAACATGCTCAAGCCAATGCTCGCTCGCGGTGAATTACGACTCATTGGTGCCACAACACTTGATGAATACCGAGAGAATATTGAGAAAGATCCAGCACTCGAACGTCGTTTCCAGCAAGTTTTTGTCGGTGAACCATCCGTTGAAGACACCATAGGAATTTTGCGCGGGTTGAAAGAGAAATATGAAGCCCATCATAAAGTTGCAATTGCCGACTCGGCGTTAGTTGCGGCAGCCACACTCTCAAACCGTTACATCACCTCACGTTTTCTTCCCGATAAAGCAATTGACCTCGTTGATGAAGCAGCGTCACGACTTCGTATGGAAATTGATTCCTCACCTATCGAAATTGATGAACTGCAGCGAAGCGTTGATCGCATGAAAATGGAAGAACTAGCACTGTTGAACGAAAGTGATGAAGCAAGCAAGACAAGGCTTCAAACATTGCGACTGGAACTTGCATCCAAAGAAGAAGAACTTCAAGGCTTACGTGCACGGTGGGATAAAGAAAAATCAGAACTTGATCGAGTTGGTGCCCTCAAGGAACAAATAGATGCGAAACGTGGCGAAGCAGAGCGAGCCCAACGCGATGGTAATTTTGAAGTCGCATCAAAACTTCTCTATGGTGAAATCCCAACCTTGGAAGCTGAACTTGAAGTTGTTAGTGGCCAAGTTAAATCAATTGAAGCAATGGTGAAGGAACAAGTAGGTCCAGATGACATTGCTGAAGTGATAAGTGCTTGGACAGGAATTCCAGCCGGACGTTTACTTGAAGGAGAAACCAGCAAACTCCTAAGAATGGAAGAGGAAATCGGCAAACGTGTCATCGGTCAACGAAAAGCAGTTCAGATCGTTTCAGATGCAGTCCGCCGAGCGCGGGCTGGCATCTCTGACCCAGATCGGCCAACAGGTTCGTTCATATTCCTTGGACCAACGGGTGTTGGTAAAACTGAGTTAGCCAAAGCCTTAGCAGAGTTTCTCTTCGATGATGAGCGCGCCATGATTCGAATTGACATGAGTGAATACTCCGAGAAACATTCAGTGGCACGACTTGTTGGTGCGCCTCCAGGATATATTGGATATGAAGAGGGCGGTCAACTGACGGAAGCAGTTCGTCGTAGACCATATTCAATTGTGCTACTTGATGAGGTTGAAAAAGCACACCCCGAAGTTTTCGACATTTTGCTCCAAGTGCTCGATGATGGAAGACTCACAGATGGCCAGGGAAGAACTGTTGATTTTCGAAACGTGATTCTGATTCTCACATCAAATCTCGGATCACAATTCCTCATCGACTTAACTCTTGATGAAAACTCACGCCACGAGGCTGTGATGAATATCGTTAGGTCAACGTTTAAACCTGAATTTCTCAACCGACTTGATGACATTGTGCTTTTTGAAGGACTTTCCGTTGATCAACTTGGCGAGATTGTGAAAGTCCAAATCGGCGCACTTGCGAAGCGACTTGAAGACAAGCGACTTGAACTCGTTGTAAGTGAGGCTGCAACGGAATGGCTATCGCTTCATGGATTTGATCCAGTCTATGGTGCTCGTCCACTTCGTCGACTTATCCAAACCTCCATAGGTGACCAGCTGGCACGGGGAGTCCTGGCAGGCCAGATTCGAGAGGGACAGAAAGTTCTTGTGGACGTGAATCAATCAAATGATGCTCTTGTACTCTCCAGCCAATGAGCATGAATGTAGTTATCACAGGTGCAACTGCAGGGATAGGTAAAGCCTATGTTGAAATGTTTGCATCCCTTGGTGCAAACATTTCTCTTATAAGTCGAAATGCTGAACGAATGCAGGCGCAAGTTACTCATTTGAAGTCACGTTTTCCGGGGCAAGAGTTCAGTTATGAAGTATGCGATCTCGCGACTGAAGAGGGTATTTCGAAATTAGAAACCTACCTAACAACACATACCGTTGATGTCTTAGTGAATAACGCTGGGTTCGCTACAAATCAGAAGTTCCATGAAACTGATATGGCTGCGGAAACCGTTGCACTCAATGTGATGGTGAATGCGGTGATGCGTGCAACCTACGCAGTCCTTCCTCAAATGATGGAACGAGGCGGCGAAATCGTTGTGGTTGCCTCGGTTGCAGGCTTTCTTCCAGGTGGCACCTATAGTGCAATCAAAGCCTGGAATGTCTCTTTTGTTGAAGGACTATCTCGTCAGCTAAAGCGAACCAACGTCAGAATTTCTGCCCTCTGCCCTGGATTCACTCGAACTGAATTTCATGAACGAGCAGGCATCTCGACTACCGCAATCCCGAACTGGCTTTGGCTCGATGCGAATAAAGTAGTTCGAACTGGCTGGGAAGATCATCTCAAGGGCCGAGTTATCAGTATTCCAGGTTGGCAGTACAAGACTCTGCTTTCATTGACCCGGATTTTGCCCCGAAGAACCGTTGCGAATATCTCAGGAAGCCTTCGCAAAAAGCAATAAGTAATGTCAGACCCACCCTTTATTTTTCCCTCGTGGGTAAACACAAAAACAAAATTGAAAAAGCACTTGAAGCAAGAATCAAGAACACGCCAAACCAGCCGGGCTTCAAAACCCCTGGTTCTAGGAATAAAAAGAAAACCGGATATTCCTAAGAGTGAAAACTCTGATGGGTCCAAGCCAAGGATGGGCTTGGACCTTTTCCTTTTAGAACGAATCCATAATATGGCGATTACCGCGATCAAACGTTAAATAGTTCCACGTCCAGTCAACCATCGTTCCGACTTTATTTCTTCCACCCAAGATGTAGAAGAGATGCAGCCAGAGCCAGGCAAGCCATGCCATCGCACCTGAAATCTTGATACCTTTAACTTCAACGATTGCCTTATGTCTGCCAATCGTGGCCATAGATCCTTTATCTTTATATATGAAGTTCAGAAGGGGTTCATTCTTTGTAAGTGTTTTCAATTGCTTTGCTAGGAACTTTCCTTGCTGGATTGCAACCGGTGCAACCATTGGAAGCGGTATTCCATTTTCATCAAATGCACCCGCAATATCGCCGATAGCCCAAATGTTGGTGTGTCCCCGAACTTGCAATGTTGGTCGCACTTGGATTCGGTTTCTTTCTGTTGGCAATTGCAGTGTTGATTCGACTGAAATACCTTTCACACCTGCTGCCCAGATTGTTGTGTGAGCATTAATGGTTGTACCAGTAGTGGTCAGGATTGAATCTTCTGTTACTTCTTTCACCATGGTGTTCAGTAACACCTTCACTCCAAGTTTTTCCAAGTCACGTTTTGTTTTCTTAGAAAGAGATGGGGAAAAAGAAGGAACCAGGTGCTCCCCAGCTTCAATCAGTGATACCTGAATTCGCTCAGCCGCGCTTTTGTAATCAGATTTCAATGGTCCACGTACCAATTCAGCAAATGCACCAGCCATTTCAACTCCAGTTGGGCCTCCACCAACGACGACGATGTCATAGGAGTCAGTATTGCCCTCACTGCATAAGTGCTCATAGGTTCGCATGACTTCAGATCGAATAGTCATAGCCTCAGCAACTGTCTTCATTCCAAAAGCAAACTCTGATACACCTTTGATTCCAAAATCTGCGGTGGTCGAGCCAAGTGCGATCACAAGATGGTCAAATTGCAGAGTACTGTCATCGAGAAATGTGAGTTCATTCTTTTGCGTATCAAGGCTTTTCGGTTCTCCCATTTTGAACGTGATGTTGGTTTTTCGAAGTGCTCCACGGATGGGGTAGGCGACGTGATCGGCTGCTAAACCAGCGGTTGCAACCTGATACAAAAGTGGAAGAAAAGTTTGGAAGTTGT
>JBDLTY010000028.1:0-9062 GCA_039805585.1 Actinomycetota bacterium
CTTGCATCGTATCTCATAGGAGTTGCTGCATTTGGTAACGCTGCCATGCAAAGTCCACTTGGTGGTACATACTCCGGACTTGACGCCTGGTATCGAATTGCGATTATTGCTGGCTTTATTGGGATCACTCTGCTCTTCACATCAGGTATTGCTTTTCTGATGTCAATTCGCACTGATGTGCCACTTGGCGCTGTTGGCACAGCGGTTGTGATTGTGATTATTTCGCAAATCCTTGATGCCATTGAAGCACTTGGCTCACTTCGTGATTGGCTTCCCAGCCACTACGCCAGGGCTTGGACGAATGCGCTTGATCCAGTGATTGACTGGACTTCCATGGGCAGAGGTGCCGCCTATTCATTGGTATTTTTCGCAATATTTGTGGCATGGGGCATCCTGAAGTTCGATCGAAAAGATATTCTCTCCTAAGAGGTTCTGGGGGAAATGAAACGATTACTCGTGCTCGCACTTGTGCTTTCAGCATGTGCTGTGACTATTGATACCTCATCAATTGAAGTCTCCCCTCCAATAATTCCAAGTGAAATAGCACTGGATAAACCAGTGAACGCTGGGCTTGAAATCGCAGGAGATTCAACCAATACTGAAATAGTGTTTGTGGCACTGCAATACAAAGATGGAAGTCGTTGGATCAATCTTGAAGAACCATCGGAGATTCTGCTTAATTCCACTGAGCAAATTCCACTCGAACTTGAACCAGGCAATTACACACTCAGAACAGCCCTCTGGGGATTACAACCTGAACTTGGAAGTGAAGCTGAGAAAGTATCAAGTGAAGTGAATATCCAAGTCATTGACAATTCAACGCAATTAGAGCAAATTGCTACGGCGTTCAATCAAAGGTTGATTGCTGACGTGAATGCATCAAAGGCTTTACAACGTTGCCAAACCTCGACTGACATACCTGAATGCATGATTCAATTCTCAACACTGTTTCAAGACTTTATCTGGGCTGCTAACGATGTGAAGGACATAGGTGCCATCACCAGGTTAACGAGTAATCTCCAACCTCAGCTTTCAAGTGTGATGTATTTTCACAATATTGTGCTGACAAAACTTGAAACTGCCTATACCAATCATTGTCTTGATGGAATAAATTCTTCGAGCGCAGTCGCTACCTGCTTACGAAAGCTTCAATCAAATGATATTTCCACAACCCGAAAATCGCTGAAGCAATCTCTCAAAGTCTTTAATCGATTACTAGAAACGGCTTCCTATGAAACCTTTGCTTATTCATCCACTAAAGGATTATTCGGCTGACATATTGTGCCATCTGCTGGCGCAGTTCCTTTCAGCATGAAGTTATCAACAATCTGATTGACACACGTTGAGCCTGAAACGTATGCGGTATGGCCATCACCATTGAAGTTCACATAAATTCCCACACCTAGTTGCCTTGCAAGGGCTTTAGCCCACGCATCAGGAGTTGCAGGATCATGGGTCGTGCCAATCACGACAATTGGTGGAGCACCTTCTGCATTCACATCTTTCGGCAGTCGTTGTCCGGAGACAGGCCAGTTGAAACACCCGGCCTCACTCCAGGCAAGTGCTCGACCAAAATATGGGCTTTGGGCTTTGAAATATGATTCGAAACTATCTGGAAATTCACTACTTGGACCGTTATCAAGGCAGGTAATTGCCCAATATGCTTCAGTTGAGTTATCAGAATATGTGCCATTGGAGTTTCTACTATTGATCCAATCAGCAATTTCAAGGAGTGTCGATCCATCACCAGCATACGCATCCTCAAGACCAGTAATGAGCCAATCCCAACCAAAACTTGGAGCGTAGAGTGGACCGTACACTGAAACCCAACCAAGTGATTCCGTCAGGGGTCGATTGGGGTCATTTGTTGGAAGTGGTTCACGATCGAGAGTTCTAAGTAAATCCATAATGTTCGACATAATCAATCGTTCACTGACACCTAGATCACATCGCGTTATCAAATCAAAGCAATAGGAGGCAAAGCGCTTCAAGGCATCATCAAATCCCTGTGCTTGGCCGAGGGCCAACTGCTGTGATCCAATTTCAGCATCGACTGCCCCATCAAGTACAAATCTTCCGACTCGATCTGGAAACATGCGGGCATAGTGAGCGCCAATTACTGTCCCGTAGGACTTTCCAATGTAATTCAGTTTCTCTTCGCCGATTACTGCTCGCAAAATATCGAGATCTTTCACTGTTTCAGTCGTCGAGATATGCGAAAGGATGTCGCCACTTTTTTCAACACAGCCCTTTTGAAATTCAATTATGGAATTCTTGAATTCTGCAATTTCCGCTGCATCATCAGGTGTTGGTTCACTTGCCGCAAATTCATCCAGTTCCGCATCCGTCAGGCAATCGACAGGTGCGCTTTCGTTCACTCCCCGTGGATCCCAACTCACTAAATCGAAACTTTTTTGCAGTTTCGAGGTGAAAGCATATGAGTAGGACTCCAAATATTGAATACCACTTCCTCCAGGGCCCCCTGGATTAGTGAAGATTGCTCCGAGTCTCGTACCAGTAGTGACTTTCCGCATCACAGAAAGTTCAATGACATCCCCATCAAGTTTGTTGTAGTCAAGTGGCACACGTACCTTTGTGCATTCAAATACACCTCGACAGGTTGCCCAACTCACTTCCTGTTCATAAAAAACTGCAAGACTTTCAGTTGAAGAACTTGGAACTGGGCTTTGATTCTGAGTTCCAGGAAGTGCACAGGCACTCAGTAGTACTACCAGTACTACAAATCGTCTCATGCCCTTGCCAATTCAATAGTTAATGTCTCCAAGATCATCAATGGTTGCGCATTTGATGTGAATTGTCGCCGGGCCTTTTCAATCGCTTCTAATCTCACGCGGGTCTTTGCTGGAGTTGAAGACTGTGCTGTCTCCTGAATCTCATGTTTGAGCTCTTCATTGATGAGCTCCGCTTGATCGTCGGTGAGTTGCAAAAGAAGGACATCGCGATAGTAGGTCATCAAGTCAACTAATGATTGATCAAGCCGGTCACGTATTGCACGGGTTCTGCGAGATTTTTGCCTGCCTTCAAGCTCCTTCAACGCAGGTCGGGCTGCTCGCTCCGCTTTGCCTCGCCCTCCAAGTGTTGCACCAAAACTTTGCATCAACGCTTCTTTTTCTCGTTCATCTAGTTCATCCATTTCGGCATTTGCTTCAAGAGTTGCACGCTCAACTATCTCTTTAGCACTTCGAAAACAACTTGCAAGATCGCCAAGTTGCTTAGGAATTGAAAGAATTTCTTTTCGACGTAATCGACTCGCTTCACTTGTTGCAAGGCCGCGCGCTTTTCCTATGTGACCTGCAGATGCTTTGGCAGCAAAAGCAGCGATGGTGGGATTGATCCCTTCGGCAACTAATAGATCTGCTACATCGCGCCAGGTAGGAGTTCCAAGTGTGATTGCTCTGGTACGCGAGCGAATCGTGGCTAGCACATCATCCATACTTGGTGTGCATAAAATCCAGACAACACTCTCCGCTGGCTCTTCAATAGATTTCAACAACATGTTGCCACTGACGTCATTGAGTCGATCGGCATCTTCAATCACGATAATTCGATATTTGGCTTGGGCTGGCATCAGACCGGCTAGTTGAATCAGGTTTTCTGCCTCATCGCGCGTAATCATGATTTGTTCGGGGATGAAGCGTTCAACGTCTGGGTGCTTGTCCATCAACACTGCTTCACATTTCGCGCATTCACCACAACCACCGGCGTCGCACACTAAAGCCGCTGCGAACAAAATCGCGGCGGTCGAACGTCCGGCTCCTGGCGGGCCTGTGAATAACCAAGCATGGGTCATTGCATTCGGGTTTGAGTCAGCGAACGAATGAGCCGAAGCAACCGCAACCTGAAGTTCTTCAACAACTCGGGCTTGTCCCACTAAACGCGACCAAATAGACACTACAAACCAATACTCAAAACCCGCGCGAAAATAATCTCAGCGATGTCACTTGCTGGTTTATTCGCACTCACAACTAAATAACGTTTTGGATCAATTTCAGCGAGTTGCAAAAAAGCATGTCGTACAACTGAATGAAACTCGGTTGATTCTTCTTCAAGTCTGTTTGGATCAGCCACCCGGTTCAGCCCATGTTCAACATCAACATCAAGAATGACGGTGAGATCTGGAACAAGATTATTCGTTGCCCACAAATTTAGGTCACGAATATGCTCAAGTCCAAGACCTCGTGCTATGCCCTGATAGGCAATTGATGAATCCATATACCTATCACTAATGACGATTGTGCCAGCATCAAGTGCAGGTTGTATCGTGCTTGCTACATGCTCTGCGCGACTTGCTGCAAAAAGCAATGCTTCAGCGCGCTCATTGAGTCCTAAATTTGCAACATCTAGTACAACATGACGGATTTTTTCGGCAATAGGTGAGCCGCCTGGCTCACGTGTGACGAGTACTTGGTGTCCAAGTGATTCGAGTTTTTCTTGCAGAAGTTTCACTTGTGTTGACTTACCAGCACCATCACCACCTTCAATTGCGATGAAACGTCCACTCACGATTTCACGGCTTTCTTGGTCCGCTTGGCTTTCTTGGCAGGCGCTTTACGGCGGGACTTCTTTTCAACAGGTCCACGTTCTCGTCGATCGGCTAACAATTCAATCGCTCGTTCAGGGGTGAGACTTTGTGGGGTATCACCAGCACGCAGTGACGCGTTCGTTTCTCCATCCGTCACATACAAACCAAAACGACCCTCACGCAAGGTGATTTCACCGTTGGACACTGGGTCATTGCCATAACTTGCAAGTGGTGCTTTTTGAACTTGGCGGCCACGAGTCTTCGGTTGAGCAAAGAGTGCTTCTGCTTCTTGCATGGTTACCGTGAATATTGCTTCTTCATCAGGTAACTGACGTGAATCTTTCTCACGAAGTAGGTACGGACCATACGGGCCGTTTTGGGCCGTGATAACTCGACCTTCACTATCCGTGCCAACTGTTCGTGGAAGTGACATCAATTTCAAGGCGTCTTCGAGTGTCACTTTTTCAATGTCCATACTCTTCAAGAGCGATGCTGTGCGTGGCTTTACAGAACCACGACCCTTCGTCGGCACATCCTCTGGCAATACTTCTGTGACATATGGACCAAAGCGTCCATTTTTCGTCACAATCGTGTATCCGGAATCAGGATGCACACCAAGTTCTCGATCACCTTGAGGGAGAGAAAAGATTTCTTCGATTTTTTCTTTGTTGAGTTCGTCTGGCAAGATTTCAGCAGGCAAACTCGCCTTTTCCTCACCACGCTCTAAAAACGGTCCATACTTTCCAACTCTCACAATGATGTCAGTGTTAGGAAGTGATATCGACGCCATATCTCGAGCATCAATCTCCGTCCAATTTGCCAGCAGGTTTTTCAATCCAACAAAATCTTCATTGTCACCCCAGTAGAAATCTTTGAGCAACTCAAGCTGGGACGATTCACCACCTGCAATCTCATCGAGCTTTTCTTCTAGCTCAGCAGTGAAACCATAGTCAACAAGTTGTGGATAGTGAGTTTCAAGGAGTTGAATGACGGAAATTGCAAGCCAACTTGGAACGAGTGCGCTGCCTTTTGGTTTTGACACATAGCCACGGTTTTGTAATGTTGCAATCGTTGCAGCGTAGGTTGATGGGCGGCCAATGCCAACTTCTTCCATCTTCTTGACCAATGTTGGTTCTGTAAATCGTGCTGGGGGTTTCGTTTCATGTCCAACACTTGCAAGCGATTGGGCAACCAGACTTTGACCTTCGGTAAGCGCTGGGAGGCGATTATCATCGGCATCTTCATTGTCTGTGTCAACAACGATGTCGTAGGCAGCGCGCCAGCCTGCAAACAAAACAACTGTGCCACTTGATCGAAACTCTAGCGATTTACCACTTGTTGTCGTCGTGGTAATTGTTGCAGTTGTAGTGGCTTCACGTGAATCAGCCATCTGGGAAGCGAGTGTGCGTCGCCAAATCAATTCATAGAGGCGGAGCGAATCAGCGTGCAGTTCGCCTTTGACTTCGTCAGGCGTTCTAAAACTATCGCCCGCTGGTCTGATTGCTTCGTGAGCTTCTTGAGCGTTTTTCGATTTCGCACCGTAGATTCGCGGTTCCTTCGCAACGTTTTCTGCTCCAAAGAGTTTTGTCGCCTGCGATCGGGCAGCGTTCATGGCTTCTGAGGAAAGTGTTGGGGAATCTGTACGCATGTAGGTGATAAAACCTCGAGCATATAGGTCTTGAGCCAGATCCATGGTGCGCTTGCTTGACCAGCGGAACTTACTGCCAGCATCCTGCTGCAAAGTCGATGTTGTGAACGGTGCGTATGGTTTTCGATTTTGTTCTTTTTGTTCAATCTTGCTCACGGTAAATGCATCGAGAGATATTTCGCTCACAAGAGTTTCGGCATCATGTAATGAAAGCGCAATAACATTCTGATTAACGAGTTCGCCTTTGTCATTGAATGCTTTGCCATCGGCAACTTTCTTCCCATCGACACTTGAGAGTGTTGCTTTGAATCCCAGGGTCATCATCGCAACAATGTCGGCATACCCTGCACGAACAAAGTTGATGCGCTCCCATTCGCGGTCCACAATTAATCGAAGTGCGACCGATTGAACTCGTCCTGCACTTAAACCATACTTTGACTTACGCCATAGAACTTTCGAGAGTTCGTATCCAAATAAGCGATCGAGTTTGCGACGTGCTTCTTGGGCATCAACGAGCAGCATATTCAAATCGCGAGGATTTGCTACTGCCCCTGCAATTGCTTCTTTCGTAATTTCATGGAACACCATTCGATGCACTGGCACTTTTGGCTGCAGAATCTCAAGCAGATGCCAGGATATGGCTTCACCTTCGCGGTCCTCGTCTGTTGCGAGGTATAACTCATCAGCGTTCTTCAGTGCAGATTTGAGTTCCCGGATGAGTTTGGCCTTGTCAGAGCTCGGCACATAGATTGCTTCGAATTCACCATCGACATTGATACCAAGCGCAGCCCACGGAAGTGATTTCAATTCTTCGGGGATGTCGCGAGCGCCCTCAGGTAGGTCACGGATGTGCCCGACAGAGGCCATCACCTTAAAGTCGCTGCCTAAGTACTTCTCAATTGTCTTAGCCTTTGCGGGGCTCTCCACAATCACTAATTTCGTGCCAGTTTTCGCCATTCGTACGTCCATCCTTATATATAGTGTCTCATGCAGGCTCTAATAGTTTGGCTTGTTACCGGGTCAGTCTGTCAAATCATCGGCGATTTTCGGGACAAAAGCCCCCAATCCACCAATTGTTTCACCCCAGCAAGGCAGTAAGCCAAGACATCAGCCTCATCAAGTCCATACTCTTGACTGACGGATTCGACGATTTGGCTTACGCTCATTCCCTCCCGCACTTTAACAAGTATGGCATCAAGGCTGACATCACCGCGCCAACCCTGAAGGGTTGTGGGAGCGAAGTGAGCACTCAAGATGTCCACTGCCTCAAGACTCTGGCTCAGCACAGCCGCATCCAGTCGCTCGGTGACTTCATCTGCTTCAGGCAGCCTTGATGCTGTTCGCAGATCTTCAATCAGGCTGAAGGAAGGCGAAGAGTTTCGAATCACGATAAAGCCGAAACTTGCATGAGTGTATCCAGAGTTCGCAAGTGACCCGGTCCATCGAGATCGCAATTCCTCGTTATCAGAACCTACATCGCTCATCCACACATCAACGTACTCTTCAAGAGTGAGTACTTCACGAATTCCAATCCACGTTTGTCCTTGAAACTCAATTTCTGTTTGATCAAAGTCGCCATGTTCATCTGAAAGCCACGTGAGAAGAAACAATGAGAGTCCATCAGTGGATAGAAATCGTGGAGCTTCATTCAGAATGTAGTGTAGTAGACCATTTCCAGATAGTGGTGACTTGCGATAGCCATCCTCAAACACATCGTCAATAACAAATGGTAAGTTGCTAACAATGACATCAAATGTTTCAGGCTCAACTGGCTCAAAGAGCGAACCGAGTCTGAATTCAATATTGCAATCATTGATTCGCGCATTACTTTTTGCAGTCTCAATGAATTTCTGGTTGATATCCGTTGCAGTAACCTGATTTGAAAGTGTAGAGAGAGCCATCGCGAGAAGCCCATGACCTGTGCCAATATCAAGTGAAGTTTCAACTCTTGTCGTTGGCAACATTCGAAGTAGTGCAAGTGTTGCACCCCGAGGTGGATACAAAATCTCTGAACCCAAAAGACCTGAGGTCGGCAACTCATCATGTGTGATGACGAATTGCCGACCTCTAAAGTCGATTGAGCTCTTTGACTTACGAATAGTGCTCATTCTTATGAGTTACTATGAAATCCAAATCTGGATTTGGATTTGTAATTTCTTCCGCCGCAACTGCAAGTGGTCGACGCTTGCTGATCACGATTGCAGCCACCACAATGAGAACGGCTAGCAGTGTGACACCATAGCGAACAAGAGTCGCACCAGAATCAAGCTGAACAATCACGACCGCAGGTGCTATCAAGAGTGCAACGAGGTTCATCACCTTGATGAGTGGGTTAATAGCAGGACCTGCAGTGTCTTTGAACGGATCACCAACGGTGTCGCCAATCACGGTTGCAGCATGGGCATCTGAATTCTTACCACCGAAGTGGCCATCTTCAACATACTTCTTGGCATTATCCCAAGCACCACCTGAGTTCGCCAGGAACACTGCCATCAGAGTTCCGGCAACGATAGTTCCTGCGAGGAATGAACCGAGTGCTCCGATACCAAGACCAAAACCAACCGCAATTGGAGTCAGAACTGCGAGTAAGCCTGGAGTTGCAAGTTCGCGCAATGAATCAAGAGTGACGATGTCAACCACTCGACCATATTCTGGCTTTTCAGTACCCTGCATGATTCCAGGATGCTCTTTAAATTGTCGTCGAACTTCATGAATCACAGCACCTGCAGCGCGTGATACCGCGTTGATTGCAAGCCCTGAGAAAAGGAAGACAACAGAAACACCGATAATCAAACCGATGAGGTTTGAAGGTTGAGCAACATCCAAGATCGCCAAGAACTGATAACTTTGTTCTTGTGAAAATTCTGGAAG
>JBDLTY010000029.1:0-3062 GCA_039805585.1 Actinomycetota bacterium
CTTGGGGAGTAAACCCCATAGCGACAGACAGCGCGGCTAGAACTCCCACATCATTGATGGGGAAGTGGGAAACCTTTGGGTTTTTCGTAAATTCAGCATGAATCGCTTCATACAACGCTGCCGGACCACTCCACAAGCCAGCTTCTTTAGCGATGCCAATCAGCTTCTGGCTACGAGGATCTTTACCTCGGAACACAGGATGTCCGAAGCCCGGAATCCTGAATTTACTTGCGGTAGCCCTCTCAACTGCCTTACTAGCGTAATCAGTCTGTGTCAGCCCTGATTCAAGGAATTGCTCATATTCGTTGATGATGTAACGTGCCGCGTTTTCAGGTGAAAGGCTAAAGTCACCTGCTGCTAAAACAGCAGTTGCAAGGCCAGCTTGCATGTTTGGATTGCTGGAAACCACAGCACGAGCTGCAACTGTTCCTGCTTTTTGCAGCCCGTAGTCAAGCACACCAGTCAATATTGCGTCGACAACTTTGGTTTCCTGAGGGGTGGGAATACGGCCCTTAATGAGTAAAAAAGTAGCAGCACCAAATGGCAAACCAATGAGGTCTTCTAGATCATATCCACGCACGAACACGTGTTCAGGTTCAACTTCGCTGATAGTGCTATGCCAATATCTGGGCTCAGAGCTGGATGAATTACTCATATGGTGCCTTCCAAAATACGTTCCTTGTCTAAATAAACCCTGAATTCGTTCAAAAAGCATCAGAAAAATTCCAAAGATTGACTCAAATCTCTGTGATACTTTAAACAAATCCCACATCGATACCACTTCTAACAACGAGGATTATTGGGAAGATGCCCAAAGTGAGCCCAAATAGTTGCACCAGCCTTCTGGAAGTTTTTGAGTCCGCTCAAATTACTTTTCGCAAAGTGCTGGGACATGGCGAATTGAAAGATGCCTTAGTTAGCTCCTTCGTGATTTGGCCATGCGATCCCAAGGAAGTAACGCATACAACTGTTCTTTTGGTGCCGTATCACCAAAATCTGGCAGATTTCATATCCCAGGTTGGCAACAAATTCTCTAAACAAGTCGTTATTTTTCCTGGCGCGGACGCAGAGGCACTACTAGGGCATGAGGAATTTTTCACTAATGCCGCGATAGTTACTGATGATTCCCAGGACCTAATCAGTTTGATACAAAACTTCACGGCGCCAGAAGAAGTCGAAGTCACTCAAGAACTTAGAAGACTTGTTTCTCTACAACGGACTTACAGCCAAGCACTTGCGAGTCAAAGCCCCCTTTCAGAACTGTTAACACGCCTTACTAAAGCAACCAATGCGGTTTGTCTTATCGTGGACTTCCACGGAAGAGTTCAGGAAAATACAGGAAGTCTGCCCCTGAGTCTTTTTCTAGAACAAATAACCAAAACAAAGGCTAAGTCACAACAAGTTTCAGTAGAGGGTTGGCATGGTCACGCTATTGGCCTTCATGATACTGAAGGCGCACAAGGCCAAGAAGGTTGGCTTATCGTCGCATCTCGTCGAGAAGGGTTTCCTTCAGAACATGACACAGCCGCCATCCACATAGTTGCAACTTTGGTTGAAGCTGCAAGGAAAATGAGGCATTACGCCGAGCAACAAAAAAACGCAATTCGCTCCTCAATTCTTGAAGAGGCACTTTCACTCGAGCCTCTTCCTGGATCGCCTGAACTTGCGAGCCGCATCGCAGCAACCGGAATAGATCTTCGGCAGGCTTGTAGAGTTGTAGTAGCAGCGACCAGTGGTTTAGAAACCAAAAAATCTAGGCAAAAAAATCTCGAGTACTCTCAAGCCTCTTTTTTTCAGCAAATGCTAGACGATGCAGTGGCAAATTATTTATTTACTTCAAGAGATTCCACATTCGTTGCACTAATTCAAATAGATAGTGAGCCTCTGCAGCGACTTATCCGGGTGAACAGAGACGCGCTCTCCAATTTGACTTTTGGAATTGGCCGAGATGTCAATTCAGTAATTGAGATTGTTGATTCCTATGAAGATGCATTATTGGCCATCCAAACTGTTAAAGCTCGCAAATCGAACGATTTGAGCATGTCTTCAGACCAATTCGATTTTGCATCCAGCGTTTTTTCTTCTGCAGGTTTAGAAAAAATGGCAAAGGCTTCCAAAACATACCTGAGTCCGGTGATGGGAAAAGAGCCAATCATGGAAGCGTTACGTTATTTTTTCAAGCATCAGCAAAACGCGAACCTCACTGCTGATCAGCTTGGAATTCATCACAACACATTGAGATATCGATTAGCAAAAGTGGAAGAACTACTTGGGATAAACCTCAGTGACCCGGCAGCGATTGCATCAATATTTTTAGCGCTGACCGCGATTGATTTGACGGAATTCCAAGAAGAGTCCACACAATCCTCCAAAAGTGGCTCGACTCGAAATAACCAGATTGTTGCAAAGGCTGTTATCCCTGTCGAGGATCTTTCTCGCAACCAAACTCCATTTGGGGCGACGTTTTCTCCAGAAGTATCAGATATTTTCTAAGACTTTCCAAAAATGTTCTTGGAAAGTACACAGTTCTGACCACTTGATTTCGTTTAAGTTACAGAGCCTTGCTAAGTGGTTTTCAATCAGAATTGAAATAATCAGGACGAAAGGACAAGTGTCATGACTCAGACTTCTGACACCATGGAAACCGCAACTGGCTTATTCCTAGATGATTTCTATGTAGGTCAACATTGGGTCACACCACGCCGCACAATCACAGACGCTGAAGTCACGATTTTTGCCGGCATTTCAGGTGACTTCAACCCCTTACACATAGATGAGGAATACGCTAAAACAACCCAGTTCGGAGGACGAATCTTCCACGGCCCTGGAGTTTTTGCCATCGCGACAGGACTAGAATCCACACTTGGGATTAAAGTTGAAACTGCAATCGCATTTCTCGGAATGACTTGGAACATGAAAGCGCCAGTGCTCATTGGTGACACGATTCATGTTGAGGAAACTGTCGCTGAAGTTCGACCCTCAAATTCTCGTCCGGACCGCGGAATTGTCACATTTGATGTCAAGGTACTCAACCAGCGCGGCGAAGTGTGCCAAGACGGTCA
>JBDLTY010000030.1:0-7786 GCA_039805585.1 Actinomycetota bacterium
AGTTTGCCTTCTTCTACTGTGAATTCGATGTCACATAAATCTCGATAGTGAGTTTCAAGAATATTCATGACGTTCATCAGCTCATCATGAGCCTCAGGGACACTTGCATTCATGTCATCGAGTTTGAGGGTGTTCCGAATACCGGCAACAACATCTTCACCTTGGGCATTGACAAGCCAATCACCATACGCACCTTTGGTGCCTGTAGCAGGATCACGTGTGAAGGCAACTCCAGTTCCGGAAGTCTGGCCTCTGTTACCAAAGACCATAGCCATAACGTTCACAGCAGTTCCAAGATTTTCAGGGATTTGTTCTTGACGGCGATATAACTTCGCCCTGTCAGTATTCCAGGAATGAAAGACCGCTAAAACAGCCATTTGAAGTTGGGTGTGAACATCTTGTGGAAATTCCTCTCCTGAGACTTCCTTGAAAATTGACTTGTAATCAGCAATCAGTTGGTTCAGTTGCTTTTCGTTCAATTGATAGTCGAACTCAACACCTGCAGCATGTTTCACTTCGTCAAAGGCGTGCTCAAATCTCTGAGGGTCAAGGCCCATCACGGTTTTAGCAAACATTTGGATGAGCCTTCGATATGAATCGAGAGCAAAGCGAAGATTATTTGTAACTTCGGCAAGTCCTTGGACAGTACTGTCATTCAGGCCTATGTTCAAGACCGTTTCCATCATCCCTGGCATGGAGAATTTTGCGCCTGATCGCACTGCCACTAGGAGTGGATCATGTGGATCACCAAAACGTCGATTTGCTCGTGACTCAGTTGCGGCCATTGCGGTGGCGATTTGAAGCATTAATCCACGTGGCTCTTCTCCAGTTTGCAGGAAGTGATTACAGGCTTCTGTCGTAATGGTGAACCCTGGAGGAACAGGCAAACCGAGTTTGGTCATTTCAGCAAGATTGGCACCTTTTCCGCCAAGCAAGTCGCTCATTGATTTTTCACCTTCGGTGAAGTCATACACCCACTTCATAGGTACTCCTCCTATGCTCAGACCATGAGGTAAACGCTACGCCTATGCCTCTGAAATTCAAGAGCCGAAGGTCACCCGTGCGTCTACGCCCGAAATATCACTTCACGCCCCGCGAGGGGTGGATGAATGACCCGCATGGGATTGTATGGGATGGTCATCAGTACCACTTGTTCTTCCAATATGTCCCAGGCTCGCTTTCCTGGCAAAGCAACCTTGAATGGGGTCATGCAGTTTCTCCAGATCTTGTGCACTGGCGTCAGATTGATTCAGCACTTTCACCAAGAGATGAAGTTGGGTGCTGGTCAGGTTCTGTTGTTGGTGTTGATGATGGGTATCTTCTCTACTACACCAGCCCACAACATGATGATTGGAGTAATGGTCACGTTGTGATTGTGAACGTGGACGCTTCACTTTCCACGTTTGAGAGGATTCTGCCTCCAAGTATCCAAGGTGCCCCTTCAGATCAGTTTTTTGATTTTCGTGATCCTCAAGTTAGAAGAGAGCAAGGTCGATATCTCATGAGTATCGGTGCTGGCTTGAAAGATTTTGGTGGCTGTGTACTTCAATTTAGCTCTGACGACGGACTTTCATGGTCATATGACGGCATCTTGGCATCAAGAAGCGCAATGGAATCTGTTCCTATTGAAACTGGCACTGTGTGGGAGTGTCCCCAATTTTTTCAACTTGGAAATCTGTGGTGTTTGATCATCTCGAGTATCAATCCTGATTCGTATCAGCAGGTCCAATATGCACTGGGTGAATACGATGGTTTTTCATTCGAGCCAAGGATTTGGGGTGATCTGGGTTTCAGTGAAATACCGTATGCGTCAACAACATTTCAGGACTCGGAAGGAAATGTTTGCATGATGTCCTGGCTGCGTGAGTCAGGTTCAACGTCTGACTATGCAGGCGCTCAAAGTATTCCACTCATTCTGACCAACAGAAACGATGGGCTGCGGGTGGAGATACATCCCACGTTGAATGCTAATTTTCGCGAAGTCGAAGGTATGCAGGTGAGTTCACATTCGTGGATTTCGCTCTCAAATCTCAGAAGCGGAACAGAAGTATCGTTTGTTGCAGGTGGTACGACGCTCAGCATTTCGTTCGGGGAAAATTGTCTTGAACTTGATCTTGATAACACCATTCGGCGCTACAGTCTTTCAAAGTTTTCGGATGCGGCTGAAATCCTAATAGACGCTGACATCCTTGAGGTGATTCTTCCAGGTGCACCGTTTGCCAGCGCCTTCCGTATACCAGTGGTGGATGTCTGGGATGTCAGAGTCAATGAAAATGCAACCATTGTGTTGCAAGATTATTGGGGTGAGTGACGGGACTTGAACCCGCGACGTCCTGGACCACAACCAGGTGCTCTACCAGCTGAGCTACACCCACCATACTGCGAGAGCGAATTCTACTCAACGGGCTCTTGAGGCCCTTGCCCTCTCATCAAATCAGCAATCTCTTTCGCTTGTTCGATGCTATAACGATCGGTTTCAGCAAAAACAGTTTGACGATAATACGAAAGTTCTCGAATTGAGTCGAAGATGTCTGCCAGCGCTCTATGGTTTCCATTCTTCGTAGGCGCGGCAAAGTACATTCTTGGATACCAACGTCGCGTTAATTCTTTGACACTCGAGACATCAACAATTCGATAATGCAGATAGGATTCAAGTGTCGGCATGTGTGCTTGAAGGAAGAGTCGGTCAACATAGACAGAGGAGCCAGCAAGAGGTGATTTCTGAGGTTGAGGAATATGGCTCTTGATGTATTCAAGGACATCAGCTTCAGCTGAAGCTAGCGATATTCCATGTGGGATTTCAGTGATGAGGCCAGATTGAGTGTGCATCTTCGTCACAATGTCATCCATGCGTGAAAGTTGTGCATCGTCAGCAAAAACGACTCGACTAATCCCGCCATCAAGAGGATTCAATTGGGCGTCCGTGACAACGCAGGCAATTTCCACGATGACGTGTGTTTTCGGGTCGAGGCCCGTCATCTCTAAATCGACCCAAACCAGGCGATCTGCTTCACTCATAGCCTCAGAGTAGCCAACACGTGCGTCATGCCATAGACAGTGGGTGCAATATAGGTAAAGATTGAGATGTGGAAGACCTTGCAATTGTTGTATCAATAATTATGTTGACAATTTATAGTTCAGGGCTAATTGCGATTGGTTTGTCATTCGTGCGTAAGCGTGTGTGGCAAATCATCACCTACGTTTTTGCAGGCATATCGATTCTTACAGGGCTCTGGCTAGGCATTGTTCTGAGGGATGGAAACGGAATCTATGTTGGAGGCATCCCCATACTGCTAGGCGTTGCTGCTATTTGGAATACAACCCATAGAAATGCCTCATCGGGGGGATTACCTCCCGCGCCACCGAATCGCGACTTTTCGTAATTTTCTACCAAGATTTTCAAGTGGACCTGGAACTTTTGCTGGGGTAATTCTTCGTGTTGGAATGCCATTGTTCTCGCACCACGTGTGAAGTTCCTCAATATGCTCAGCGTCCAATTCATTCCAGTCGGACACTTTCACTTTCGGTGCACTAAACCACTCGGACCACTCTGCACTTGGCGGTAGGTCAGATTGTTCGAGTCCGCCAGTGAGGAGGTTTTTGTCGAGGAAGAATTGATAAACACTTGTGGTGAGCGTCAATGGACTTCCTTGAAAAGTCGTGAGGGTGCTAATTAGTTGTCGACGCATCCGGTTGGTAATGACTCCAGGGGGAAACATAGGATTGATAAGTCTCAGAAACTGAATCGCTTCACGCGACATCGCGATATTTGAATCTTTTTTCATTTCAAGATTGCGGGTGAAGTCGATACTCATGTTCAATGTCTTGAATATTACATTGAAGAGTCGTGTAACGCTTTCACCTTTTTGAAATGGAATGAGTTTGAAACTCATCTGAGGTAGGAGTTGAGATTTCCAAAGATTAGCAAATGCGTAGTGGTCAAAAAATCGACGTGCCTTACGTGCATACTCCGCGTCAAAATCCCAAGTGCGCCCTGACTTGATTGATTCGGCATATGCACTCGCTGCAAGATCGTCAGGTCGCCGAACAACAGCGAGTATGTGAACTTCATCAAAATGGTTCGCTAAGAATGTTAGGAACTTTTGAATTTCATTTTCAGATCGCAGTTTTGAACCGATGTGTTCGCTAGTCATCACCCAATTGCCGTCATCGACGCTGTTCGAGAGACTTCGTCCAAGTTCTTGTTGCAGGTTGAAACGATCTTTCTCATTTTCAACAGCATACCCGCGTCCGATACGTCCAGGTTGAGCGGAGAAAGCCAGCGCTAACGCTCCATGATTTTCGGAATTGAAAAATGGTGGAATCTGAACGCCATTCACGGCCAAGAGGTCACGATTTGCTCGAAGTGTTTGTTGAAAGGATGTGGTGCCAGTTTTGGAGCGACCAATATGCACGATGAGTCGTTTGCTCACTCTTGCCTCCTAGGTCATAGGCTACTAGCCGACTCTAGGTGCAAACTTGGTTAGTGGAGGGCTTGTGGACACAACAGTAAGGAACTTGGGGGAGTGTCTGATAGACACCCCGATGCCAGAGCGCATTCATATGGACCACGATCAAAAACGCTTTGTCACTGACGATATGAAAATTCTGGTGGATGAAACTCCTTAAGCACTCCTTTCCAGGAATGCTTCAATCACAGACATCCCTGCTTTTGAGCGCGCAGGTGCAAGGTCAAAGATTTTTTTTGACCCAACAAAGGTCAAGGTTGGAGTGGTGACCTGTGGTGGGCTTTGTCCTGGCATCAATAATGTGATTGCAGGACTCGTTGACGAAATGACGACACTCTATGGCGTTCGGCATTACATCGGGTATCAATACGGCTATCAGGGGCTTGTTGGCCACAAGCCAACAGTTGATTTATCGACGCTTGACTTGCAAGCAATTCGAGGTCAGGGCGGATCAATACTTGGAACCTCTCGCGGAAATCAAGACCCTTCTGCCATTGTTGACACGCTTGTTCGTGATGAAATTTCAATCCTGTTTGTCATTGGTGGCGATGGCACGATGCGAGGGGCCGAAGCTATCTGTCAAGAGGTATCAAATCGTAATCTTCCCATTGCAATCGTGTGTATTCCAAAAACAATTGATAATGATGTTCCACTCATTGACCACAGTTTTGGATTTCAGACTGCATTCACAGAAGCGGCTCGCGCAATCAGTGCAGGTTACGTAGAGGCAACCGCATCCAAAGGTGGAATAAGTCTGATCAAATTAATGGGCCGCTACTCAGGGTTTATTGCCTGCTTTGCGGCACTGGCTGAAACATCTGCGGATTTTGTGCTCATTCCTGAAGTTCCCTTCGAGATAGATGGTGCAGGTGGATTTCTAGAACTTTTGGAAGAGCGAATGCGAGAACATGATTACGCGGTCATCGTTGTTGCCGAAGGGGCGGGGCAGGAGCATTTCCCTGAAGTGACGGAGCTTGATGCATCGGGCAATAAGAGACTTGCTGATATTGGTGGGCTTCTTCGAGATCGCATTCAAGAGTATTTCAAATCAATCAATTACCCAATTACTATGCGTTACATCGATCCGAGTTATGCAATTCGCTCGGTTGAAGCAAATTCATATGACTCTGTGTATTGCCTTCAGTTAGCACAATCTGCAGTCCATGCTGCCATGGCAGGGAAAACTGGTGTCGTTGTTGGTCAATTTCGTCGCCGATTTGTTCATATCCCTGTAGAACTTCTCAATCGCGAAACCAATCAAGTTAACCCTAACGGGGATCTCTGGTGGTCAGTGCTTGAAAATACCGGGCAGCCAGCACATTTCGGTCACTAGCATGTATTTCCCTGTTGATGTACGTGGTAGCAGATTGAGTGTTGGCCTTCGGAATCTCAAGTTGCAACATTGGTTTGAGAAAGATGAGAAACGACTGGAAGAACTTTCCATCAAAGAAACGCTGTTGTCTGAAGGCAAAGTAGTACTCGCAGAACCTGAGGTAAGTGAGCCTGCAAGTTTTGAACTACTCAAATTAGCACTTGAAAACATCAATGAATTTCACAGGGACGTATTTGATGTTTACGAAAATGAGATTCTGGATAAAGAACGAAATCTGACAATACAGATTGGTCACCCACTCTTAACGCTCAGTCGTATCCTTCAAGAAGATTTCTGCATAATGAATCGCCAAGAAGACACGTGGGTACTTACCTCTGCCATTCTTTTCTCGCCATCCCGTTGGCGATTACTTGATAAGGTTGGGAAGAACCTCAGTGGCATCCACGAGCCAGTACCTGGCTATGAGCAGCAAATTGCAGCAGCAACCCTCAAAGCATTTGAAAGAATCACAGTGGAGCAACCACTCTGGCGAGCAAACTGGACACTCCTCGATGACCCGACGCTGTTTCAACCAACACCAGCGAGGGCTAGGGCTATTATTGAAGATGCTGGCAGTCAGGTGTTTTTCCGAGTCGAACGGCAAACACTTGTCAAACTTCCTGAAACAAAAGCCGTGGTGTTCACAATCCGCACCTATGTCAATCCTCTCAAACAGGTGCTTTCAACGAGAGAAGGTTCGGCAGAGATTTTGCAGCAATCACTTGAGACGACTGATACTGAGCATGAAATGTATAAGGGCTGGAAATACGTGAAACCTGCAGTCCTTGACTATATTTCAAAGCATCAAGGTTCCTGAAGTACAGTTTGAACGTGGCTATCAACAAAGTTTTGCTCTATTACTGCTTCACCCCAATCTCAGACCCTGAGGCAATTCGACTGTGGCAATGGACGCTGTGTGAATCACTTGGTCTCAAAGGCCGAATCCTCATTTCACATCATGGGGTAAATGGAACTCTTGGTGGTGAGATTGAGGCTCTCAAGAAATATGTGAAAGCCACGAAGCAATATCCAGGATTTGCCAGAACTGATTTCAAGTGGTCGGATGGAACAGGTAATGATTTTCCAAAACTTAAAGTGAAAGTCCGCAAAGAACTCGTAACTTTCCTTGCCGATAACGAACTTGAAGTCGATGAAAATGGCGTCGTAGGTGGAGGGGTGCACCTGCAGCCAGAGGAAGTAAATGAACTCGTCGCCGTCCGTGGAGATGATGTTGTCTTCTTTGATGGACGAAATGCTTTCGAAGCCAAAATTGGTCGATTTAAGAATGCTGTAGTGCCCTCAACCGATAATACTCGCGATTTCCTTGCAGAGCTCGATAGCGGCAAATACGATCACTTGAAAGATAAGCCGATTGTCACATATTGCACCGGAGGAATTCGCTGTGAGGTGTTGTCAGCGTTGATGAAAAAGCGCGGCTTTGAAGAGGTGTATCAAATTCAAGGTGGAATTGTTCGCTACGGCGAAACCTTCAAAGATAAAGGCCTCTGGGAAGGTTCGCTTTATACATTTGATGCGCGTATGACCATTGATTTCTCACCGGAAACTAAAACAATCGGAACATGTGATTGGTGCAGTGCACCAACCAAGACTTTTTATAACTGCCATGATGATTTTTGTATTCAATTATTGCTATTGTGTGATGCATGTGCAACAAAGTCTGATTCCATAGACTGTTTCCATCCAAATCCACATGGAAATATCGATTTTGATCTAGTTGGTTAATAAAAAAGGCGCAAGGGTTACTCGCGCCTTTTTTATTACCTATGAATTTATTGGGCGGTTCCTTGCATGACTGCAATTCGTCGCATGATTTGGTATCCAACAATTGCTACAACAGTCGCATTGATGATTCCGTTGAAGGTGTAGTCACCCACAGTAAAGGAAATATCAGCAATACCAATGACTAGCGTTGTCGCAATAATCA
>JBDLTY010000031.1:0-3561 GCA_039805585.1 Actinomycetota bacterium
CGAGTTTTATGCCGCTTTTCTCACTGAATATAGTCTCAGTATCGATAATCTATTTGTGTTCCTTGTGGTGATCGCTGCGTTTTCTGTTCCGAAAGAACTTCAACATAGAGTGCTTCTCATCGGTGTTCTTCTCGCACTCTTGTTTCGTGGTATCCTGATTGGGGTGGGGCTCAATGCTGTTCAAGCGTTTCAGCCGATCTTTATTCTTTTCGGCCTTTTCCTTTTCTTTACGGCATTTAAAGTTTTGCAAGAGAATGGTGCAGAGGATTTCGATCCACGCAGATCCAGGGCAATTCGACTGGTCGGAAGAATCTGGCCAATCACGAGCGAATATTCAGGGGTGAAACTTTTCACACTTATTGATGGACGAAGACATGTGACTCCATTGTTACTTGTTATGGTTGCAATCGGTGCCACCGACATCATGTTTGCACTTGATAGCATTCCGGCCGTCCTCGGACTAAGCAATGAACTCTTGATTGTGATTACCGCGAACGCTTTTGCATTGATGGGTTTACGGCAACTATTCTTCTTGCTGCAAGGTTTAGTGAACCGTTTATCTCAATTAGCTAAGGGATTATCAATAATTTTGTTTTTTATTGGGTTGAAGTTGCTTTTAATGGGGGTAAATGCTGCATTTGATGTGAAGGTGCCGCACATCTCTACAGGCGTTTCGCTTGCTTTCATTGCAAGCATACTGGCCGTCAGCGTAATTTGGTCGTTAGTGTTAGAGAAACGTAAGGATGGACATGAGTGATACCCATTTGGTCATTCGAGGTGCCAGGGAACACAATCTCAAAGACGTATCACTTGAAATTCCTCGAAACTCACTCTGTGTTTTTACAGGTTTATCTGGCTCCGGTAAGTCCAGTTTGGCCTTTGATACCATTTTTGCAGAAGGGCAACGACGATATGTAGAGAGTTTGTCTGCTTATGCGCGACAATTCCTCGGTCAATTGGACAAACCAGATGTTGATTTTATTGATGGACTGAGTCCTGCGGTTTCGATTGATCAGAAGTCCACGTCAAAGAACCCGCGCTCAACCGTGGGCACTATCACTGAAGTGTACGACTATTTACGTCTTTTGTATGCCCGTGTTGGTCAGCCACATTGTCCAGAATGTGATGAGCCGATTGCAAAACAATCACCTCAAGCAATCGTTGATCAAATACTTGAAAATCCCGAAGGTGAAAAATTCCTTGTATTAGCCCCGGTAGTGAAGGCTAGAAAAGGGGAGTTCTTAGATTTGTTTAGAATGCTTGGCACACAAGGGTATTCCAGGGTGCGTGTCAACGGGGAAGTTTTTGAGCTAACCGACGTCCCCAAACTTAAGAAGCAAGAGAAGCATTCAATTGACGTTGTGGTTGATCGTTTACAGGTCAAGCCATCAGCGCGTTCGCGAATCACGGACTCTATTGAGAATGCGCTGAGACTCGGTGACGGAGTTGTGCTGATTGATTTCGTCTCACGCAAGGGCGATAAGAAAGAAGTTCTGTTTAGTGAACATTTAGCATGCGCTAAGGATGGAATTTCCTTTGACGCGCTTGAGCCGCGTTCCTTTTCATTTAACTCACCTTTTGGTGCTTGCCCGACCTGTGACGGACTTGGGCATCAGCTAGAAGTTGATGAAGATCTTGTTATCGTCGATGCCGAGGCAACAATCCGTGAAGGTGCAATTGGAATTTGGTCGTCAAATCATCTCTCAGAGTATTACGGGCGACTACTTGAAGCCTTAGGGGAGGAAATCGGTTTCTCTCTTGACACGCCTTGGCGCTTGCTTTCACAAAAAGCCAAGCGTGCAGTTCTGTATGGATATGAACATGAAGTACTGGTCAAATACAAAAACCGATATGGCCGACTTCGAACCTACGAAACTGGTTACGAGGGTGTGATTCCTTTTATTCAACGCAAGCATCTCGAAACTGAATCAGAGTACTCACGTGAGCGCTATGAGTCGTTCATGCGCTTGGTGGACTGCCCAGAGTGTGAAGGCAATAGGCTCAAACAGTTCAGTCTTCATGTGAGAGTTGGAAAACTCAACATTGCGGAGGTTTCGAAAAAACCGGTTGGTGAATGTCTAAAGTTTTTGGAGAGTTTGAAGCTGTCAAAGACTCAAGCCACTATTTCAAACAGAATCTTGAAAGAAGTTATTGAACGGCTTCGATTCCTTGTGGATGTAGGTTTAGATTACCTTTCTCTCGACCGTCCAGCGGCGACACTTGCAGGCGGTGAGGCCCAAAGAATTCGTCTAGCCACGCAGATTGGGTCTGGCCTAGTTGGCGTGTTGTACGTCCTGGATGAACCTTCGATTGGTCTGCATCAGCGTGATAATCATCGTCTGATTGAGACATTGGAGCGATTGAGAAATTTGGGTAATACCCTGATTGTTGTTGAGCATGATGAAGACACAATCAAGGCAGCGGATTGGCTGGTTGACATTGGTCCTGGCGCTGGTGAGCATGGTGGCAAGATCGTTGTGAATGGAACATATCAAGACCTCATCTCGAGTAGAGAGTCAATAACAGGTGCATACATTTCTGGGCGAAAGAAGATCGAAGTTCCAAAAACTCGCCGGCCACTTCAAAAAGATCGCGCTATACGCATTGAAGGAGCAAATGAACACAACTTAAAGAATGTGTCAGTTGATTTCCCGTTATCAGTTTTTACAGCAATCACAGGAGTCAGTGGCAGTGGAAAATCAACCCTAGTCAACGACATTCTCTACAGAGGCCTTGCCCGAAAGATTTATGGTTCTAACGAATTGCCAGGAAAGCATAAGAAAATTTCTGGTGCCGAGGAAATCGACAAGATTGTGCACGTTGACCAAAGCCCAATTGGTAGAACGCCACGTTCAAATCCTGCAACGTATACCGGAGTTTTTGATCATATTCGTAAACTCTTCGCCGAGACACAAGAAGCCAAAATTCGAGGCTATCAACAAGGTCGATTCTCATTCAACGTAAAAGGTGGAAGATGCGAATCATGTTCTGGGGATGGAACCCTTCGAATTGAAATGAACTTCCTACCAGATGTGTACGTACCGTGCGAAGTGTGTAATGGTGCTCGGTATAACCGTGAAACACTTGAAGTGTTCTATAAAGGAAAGAACATTTCGGATGTCTTGAATATGCCAATCGAAGAGGCTCACACGTTTTTTGAAGCTATCCCGCAGATCGCTCGACATTTGAGCACTTTGGTTCAAGTTGGCCTAGGTTACGTTCGCTTAGGGCAATCTGCTCCCACGCTTTCAGGTGGTGAAGCGCAACGAGTAAAACTCGCAAGCGAATTACAACGACGATCAACCGGCAAGACGCTCTATGTTCTTGATGAGCCGACAACAGGATTGCACTTTGAAGATATCAACAAGCTATTGCACGTTCTGCAGTCGCTGGTCGATAAGGGAAACACTGTAATTGTCATTGAACACAATCTTGATGTAATCAAGTGTGCTGATTGGATTGTTGACCTTGGCCCCGAAGGCGGTAGTGGTGGAGGTCAAATCATTGCATCGGGAACACCTGAGGAGATTGCAAAACACCCAAAAAGCCACACTGGAAAAT
>JBDLTY010000032.1:0-4693 GCA_039805585.1 Actinomycetota bacterium
CCCAACTTCAGAGAAGAACACCTCCTCTAGTGATAATTCACGACTATCAAGTTCAACGATTGAGTATTGAGCAAGCAACCGGATGAAGTCCTGAATAGAACCCCGTATTTCGCACGATAAGGTGTTCTGCACCCATTGAATGTTTAGTGCTCCAACCTTCTCTAGTTCTGACAATGAGGGTATAGACGAATCGAAGATAACCGTCAGTTTGTGGATTTGAGATGCACGCAATTCAGCGAGAGTGCCCTGCCGAATAACTCTCCCCTCATTAATTAAAACAATTTGATCACAAAGCGACTCAACCTCAGATAGTACGTGTGAGGATAAAATGATGGTCTTCCCTTGAGAGTTAAACTCAATGAGCAAATTACGTAGTTCCCTTTGAATAATTGGGTCCAATCCAAGAGTTGGTTCGTCAAGTATCAACAAATTAGGTTTGTGCATGAGGGTTTGGATTAGCCCCACCTTTTGTTTATTACCATGTGACAAGTCCTGAAATTTCCGTGTGAGATCTAAATCAAGTCGCTCAGCTAATTCATAGAGATATGACGAATTCTCAATTCCGCGAAGATTCAATAGCAATTTCAAAATGTATTCAGCAGTTACGGAAGGAAAAGTAAGCAATTCGCCTGGCAGAAATCCAATTTGAGATTTTAGTAGTAATGAATCTTTTTGGGAGTCTAAACCTAGAATCGACACAGATCCAGATGTTGGCTTAATCAGATCCATGAGTAATCGAATGAAAGTACTTTTCCCTGCTCCATTTGGTCCAATCATTCCAAAGACTGAGCCCTGATTGATCGTTAGATTGACATCAAAGATTCCGTGATTTGAACCGTAATTCTTAGTGAGATTTGTGCACTTTATCGCAATGTCATTCCCCATGAAATTAGCCTACAACTCAACATAAGAATCGCTTGCAAATCTTGCCTTGTAGACTCACAATTAATTATTCGCAGTCATTATCTTGTGGAAGGAATTTCCATATCCTCTTTATATGTATGCAGCCTATTTCTTTGAGCTTCCAATTTATCTCGGAAGATATCAACCCAACTTGGCGCTGAAATTTCGACTAATTTTGGAGGGTTTGAAACAAAGTTATCTAACTGTTCTGGGCTTAATCCCATCCTGAAACCATCAACATATCGTGCCAGTGCCATTTCTCCCAATTTTTGAATGGAAGTAGACACCGGTAGCCATGCCTCTAGCTTTTCAATTTCACTTTCAGCTTTCGCAAGCGATTTACCTCGTAGAAACTGACGTCGATTGGTTCGTTTGTCAAAGACTTGTTCCTGTTGAAGCGTCTCATACGCTTTACTCAATGAAGCGACACTTACAGTAAACAATATCAGTACGATATAGAAATACAATACATACGTGTCAAACTTGTTATTCACTTCGATCAATTGATTCTCAATAATCGTAAGTCTCTCATTCGATAGCGCTGTGTCTGCTCCATTTTCACTGAAATCTTCGCTCTGAAGTAATCGAATTTGATCCAGTTGTTCTTTGAGTGACTCCTTTGATTGATCCGCACCACGTAGTTCTGCAGCAGTCCAACCCACGCCAATTACTGCGATGACTGAGAGAATTAAACCTATCCATAGAGCTGCAGACCCAAGAATTCTCACACCGGACACTGCAATCATCCATCCCGCAATTGCTAGCAGAAGAGCGATTGCTCCCGCTGCTAGCCATGTTACGAATTCAGTAGCATCCCAAACTTCCGATAGTGCCCGGTGAGCGGCAACTGAATCTATTAGTACTGTTGTCGCCAATATGGTTGGAATAAACCAAAATGGCAGACTACTTCCGTTTGCTCGAACATTTGATTCCGCATTGCCAGCATGTTTCATGCCATCTGCATAGGCGAGATTTGCTTTCTTCCCGAGATCTTCTTGGATTATTGAAATTCCTGCGGCAACTGTGCCCCCAAAGCCATCTCGGTTTGTATAACTGAAGGCATCGCCCTCACGAGCTGTGGCATAACCAAGGTCAAACGATGACTCAAAAACGGGACTTGTATCAATTTCAGGAACTTGAATTCGAGAACTAAAAAAGTTTCTCTTGAAACGCAAGGTCCTACGTAACGCCTCACTAAAGAGCCTTTGAGACTCCTTCAAATTAGGAGTTTGATCAGATTGATTTTTCATTCTTTCCCCCGGTTATGTTTATTTGTTGTAGGTTTGCCAACATCTGATCTTGAATTTGAATGGCCTTCTCTGTAACCATTTCGATTTTTGCATACCATTGAGGTAATTCGAAAACAGAGACCTGCCATTCGTAAAGATCATCTCGTCTTGGATGATGTCGCTTCACAGTTGCCACATATCCGTCAATGATTGCTTGGGCAATATCGGATTGAAGTCGTATGTGATCTTGACACCTTTTTGAACTATTTAATAGGAAATCCGTTGCTCCAAGCGCTCTTTCTTGAACAATTTTGTAATTATGCCAAACACGACCTTCATGGCCAAGGTTGGTAGAAGATTTAGGAACTTCAGCAAGGTTCCAGTTCACAATGTCTGACAACTTACCTTCTACTTCTTTTCTAAAAATCTCATCAATTAAAGACATATAGGCTAAACGCCGGGCAATCAATTTCGTCATGTTTGTTGACTGGGAATCAAGACTCATGAGAATTTTTGTGCTTTTCTTTGAATCTCGATATCCGTGCCACCAGCCCAAGAGTTTTTCGCGAAGCAATAATTTGGAGTGTATGTTTACTGTTTTTCTCATGGAAGGTTCACGTTTAGCGAGATCATATTGGCGTCTCCACCTAGATTGACAATGAGTTGTTTCCAGAATTCACTAAGTCGATTAGCCTCAATTGCAGTTAGATTCTTCTTGAAGCCAAGACCCCAAATGGAAAATTCAGTATTTTTAAGATTCACACCTTGCTTTTGGTAGTAATCAGATAATGCTTGAGCTTGAAGTTTTGGGCCTTCATCCGTGCGAATAGCGTCGTAAACGTTGAGCAAGCCATTTTGATCCCTTGACTTTAAAAGCCCGTCTGTGAAAATAACAACCTCGTTATAACCTTGAAATTGAGTTATTGATAAGTCGCTGCCACTCTGGTTGTTGTTACCAGATTCACACTTAAGCCATTGATTGATTAAAGTCCTCAAAATAGAAATTTGTTGCTCTCTATTCGATGCTCGTGTCACCTCATTATTGCCATCTGCACCCGATATGGATATCGTCGATGGTTTTGTGCAGCTATCTGCACCGCCAAATGCATCAATGACCGTAACACTTACATCGGCCTCTAATTCCACTTGGGACTCTAACCATTTGTTCGTGGAGAACACTTGCGAACCAATCCAGTCCTGAGCTGAGTTTGATATATCGTAAACGAACAGGATGTTACGTTCATTCGTTTCATTAGTTTCAACAGTATTTGCCCCGCATCCGGCGGAAAGCAGTGCAGTCGCAAGAGTTAGTGCTATTTTTTTCAACATATTACCCCCGTAATTGACGAAATATAGTGGATTGTTCCAAACTGTCAAGATGGTGGATACTTCTTGGGTCATTTCATTCAGTGAAATTTCCTGGCATTGGTCGATGAGTCCGTTTAAACGACGGTTTGTATGGTTTCCGAACCAAAAAACGGCACCAGAAATAGGATTACTTGGACCTTAGAAGAGCCTGTCCGCCAATTTGCAAAACAATCTTAAAGCGAGCTTGTAGCCAATACTCCGGCGAAAATCTGCCAAGCAAGCAGTGACTTTGCTACAAATGACAGAGTGATGTAACTGCGTTCGCCAACGAGATAGTCCGACCAACGTCCAATCTGCTTGTATTGAAGCCACTGGACAATTGCAAATGAATTGAAGAAGAGAAAGAGCGAGAACACGATTCCATATACGAATCCCGGTGCTTCAGCATCACTTCCTGGCGAGAAAAGAAGCCAGAACATTGCAATCCATGGAACGATTCCTGCAATGCACCCAAACCAAAACGGTAACAAACTACCTTTTCCTGGCTCTTCATACTTCTCTTGGAGCCATCCGAACAAGATCATCGCAATATTGCATCCGGCAATCGCAAGTAGTGCAACGATGTCCCAAACAGCATTGATGAGTGAAATCAGCACAATCATAAGAGTTGATGAAATTGAGTATTCAATCCAACGTGCGATGTTCATCTTATTTGAGAGATTTCGCGCGTAGGTTTTGAGCCCTGGTCCAACGATCCAGAAGTGTGCTGCTGCGCTCAAAAGTGAAAAGGCTGCAACTGCAGGTCCGATTGGAAAGTCAAAGAGAATGACGCTCTCAAACTCTGCCCCTGGAACTGGAGCACCCAAGAGGTAGTTGACAGACACTGGCAACGCAAAACTATTCGATAAAGCAATGATTGCAATACCTTGCAGTAAGTGAAAGATACCTGCAATGAGATTGTATTTACGCAGCCCAGCGAGACGAGTTGCTGGAATTTCTATTGGAACGGATGCCGCCATTTGAACTCCTCTTTGAATTGAATGTCTCGACAGAACTAGTGTAACGCCAGTAATCCCGTGAGACCATAAATTACCGGTCTAAAGAGCAGTAACTCTCATTCACCTAGCGCGAAATTTGTATGTAGTCACCTTGCGACGTTGATTTCACCACGGTCACGCGAATTCCTTCAAACACAACATATTCACCTTGCCGCATATTCCCAACAATTCGATTATTTGAGGTGCGACCGCTCA
>JBDLTY010000033.1:0-3770 GCA_039805585.1 Actinomycetota bacterium
CTGGAGGTTTTGCTCACGATGCCCGAGTTGAGATTATTTGGATCGAATCGGATCAGTGCACTACCGAAGAAGGTGCTGCGAAGTCACTCACAGGACTCAATGCAATTGTCGTTCCAGGCGGTTTTGGAATTCGCGGTATCGAAGGGAAATTAGGTGCACTGAAGTACGCGCGAACACACAAAATACCAACTCTTGGCTTGTGTTTAGGACTGCAGTGCATGGTTATTGAGTATGCGAGAAATGTGTGTGGACTTGAGGATGCTAACTCCGCTGAATTCGACCCAGCATCGTCGCATCCTGTAATTGCAACCATGCAGTCGCAGACAGATGTCGTGGCTGGCACCAAGGATATGGGCGGCACTATGCGACTTGGTTCCTATCCTGCAGAACTCACTTCTGGGTCGATTGCACATCGAGTGTATGGCCAGCTACAAATTACTGAGCGGCACCGTCATAGGTACGAAGTCAACAACTCCTACAGAGACCAACTAGAGAAAGCAGGGCTTGTCTTTTCTGGCACGAGCCCTGATGGCAATCTCGTAGAGTTTGTGGAATTACCGACAGATGTTCATCCGTACTTTATTGCCACGCAGGCACACCCAGAATTCAAATCGCGACCAACTGCACCGCATCCACTCTTTGCAGGACTCATCGAGGCGGCTTTACGCTCGTGAGTGACTCGTGGGTGGATGAGTATGTCCAAAAAGATGTAAGTGAACATCAAACTGTGTATCAGGGGAGAATTTGGGACATCGTTCACGACACATTTCAAATTGGCACCTACGAAGTATCGCGCGATTACATGCGGCACACGGGCGCTGTAGCAATTCTGGCAGTGAATGACCAAGATGAAATACTCACGATACGCCAATACCGTCAGCCCGTAGGTGCGTACCTAATTGAAGTTCCTGCAGGATTACTTGATCAAACTGACGAAGATCCGCTCGTGGCGGCACAGCGTGAATTGCTGGAAGAAGCCGGATACATTGCGCAACAATGGAGTGTACTCACCGACTTCTTTACAACGCCTGGTAGCAGTTCAGAGGCTGTTCGGATTTATCTTGCACAACAGATAGAACTTGCGAATGTAAATCGGGAGCATCTTGATGAAGAGGAATCCGAAATCGAAGTTCGTTGGGTGCCTAGAGCCGAAGCACTTGCTTGCATTCAAGCGGGAACGTGGCAAAGCCCAACTCTTTTAGTGAGTGTGCTTTCTTATGTGGCATTTTCCCAAACCCGCTCAGCGCAGGCTTCCTGGAAAGCACGAGAGCATCTTCTGCGGACCAAGCGCGTCCAAATCCTGGACACGCCATAGACTTTCACTAGGAGTATCCAAGGAGTACGCATGCGAGTCGGAGTCCCTAAAGAAATCAAAAATCATGAATATCGAGTGGCTATCACTCCAAGTGGTGTTCATGAATTAGTGCAACATGGCCATAGTGTTGTTATCGAAGAAAGTGCTGGCCTTGGTTCATCCATTTCCGATGAAGAATATATTGCTGCTGGCGCAAAGATTGCCAAAAAGGAATCAATCTGGAAAGAATCAGAAATGATTCTCAAAGTGAAAGAACCGATTGAACCTGAATACGCTCTCATGCAAAAGGATCAGATTCTTTTTACCTATCTTCATTTAGCGGCATCAATGCCTTGTACGAATGCTTTGCTTGAACAAGGTGTTACTTCAATTGCGTACGAAACTGTTGAACTTGAAGATGGGAGCTTGCCGTTACTCGCGCCAATGAGCGAGGTTGCAGGACGACTTGCTACTCAGGTAGGGGCAAATGCCTTAATGAAGGCACAAGGTGGCCGAGGAACGTTGATTGGGGGAGTGAGCGGAGTTCAGTCAGGTAAGGTCGTAGTTATAGGCGGTGGCGTCGCTGGAGCGAACGCAGCGGCAATCGCGCTAGGTATGCAAGCGCAAGTAACACTGCTTGACAAGAGTGTTACGAGATTGCGACAACTTGATGCTATCTATCAAGGTCACTTGCAAACAGTGACATCAAATATGCTTGAAATAGAAAAAGCGGTATTAGACGCAGATCTTGTCATCGGTGCAGTCTTAGTTCCTGGTGCCAAAGCACCGAAATTGATTTCAAATGAACTTGTAAGCAGAATGAAACCAGGCTCCGTGTTAGTTGATATCTCAATTGATCAAGGTGGCTGCTTTGAAGATTCACGGCCAACGACTCATGCCGATCCAACGTACAAAGTCCACAATTCCATTTTTTATTGTGTTGCAAATATGCCTGGAGCGGTACCACATACCTCAACGTATGCCTTAACAAATGTTACGCTCCCATACGCATTAGCAATTGCAGATAAAGGCTGGCGTAAAGCGCTGAGCGATGACGCTGCTCTAGCAAAAGGCTTGAATACCCATGCAGGGCAACTAACTTATGGAGCTGTCGCCGAGGCGTTTAATTTGCAGTTTGTGACGTCTGAAAGTGTCCTTGCGGTTGTTTGAAACGCATCTACGCCGCTATCTTCAATTCTTGAAAATAGAGCGTCGATTAAGTACTCATACCATTAGTGCATATGAACGTGATCTCGTTCGGTTTTTCGATTTTCTTCAATCCATTGATGCAAACGAAATTGGAGATCTACAAACACAACACCTGAAGGACTATCAGCAGTGGCTAAGCACCATTGGTCTTGGCGAAAGTTCCATCGCAAGGAACCTGGCTAGCACGCGTGGGTTTTTGCAATACCTGGCACAAGAAAATCTCTTGCCGGCGAACGTGGATATCCAATTCCAGCCTGCCAGACTGGGCTTGCGTCTACCAAAGGCTCTGAGCGTCAATGAGACTATCAAATTGGTTGAAGTTCTGAGTACGTCCGAAGAGATATTAGATATGCGGGATTACGCGTTGGTTGAATTTCTCTACTCCACAGGTGCTCGAGTATCTGAAGCAGTTTCCTTGGACCTTAGCCAAATCAATTTCGAAGAGAGCGCTGTTCTCCTACGAGGAAAGGGTCAAAAAGCGCGACTTGTACCACTTGGAACCAAAGCGAAAGCTGCACTTGAAAGATACCTCGTTCGAAGTAGGCCACAACTAATAAAAAACGCTACCAGCATCGTATTCCTAAATCGAAGTGGCAGAAACCTCTCACGAAATAGTGCGTTCAACATCATTCATAGAGTAGCCAAACTATCAAAGACACAAGGTGCTGTCTCTCCACATACGTTGAGACATTGTTTTGCAACACACCTTCTCGACGGTGGTGCAGACCTGCGTGTCGTTCAAGAATTGCTGGGACATCAAAGTATTGCTACCACGCAGATTTATACGAAGGTTTCATTAGAAAAAATCAAGGAAACCTATGCTTTGACCCATCCAAGGGCTCGATAGTTAAAGACCCTTCAGTCGACGGACTAAAATCGAGTCAGAACCCCGAGATTCAAGATCCGCCACGATAACAGCTATTGCTTCTCGCACAATCCGTCCGCGATCGACGGCCATACCGTGGGTGGCTCTTAGTGTTAGTCGCGCCTGCTCGAGTTCTAGTAACTCATCAGGTGAAACATAAACAGTTATCTTTTCTTCATGACGAATACGACCTGATGGGCCTTTGCCTGAGCGGCGACGACGCTGGGAAATTGGAACTGGTCTGACGCCTGAAGATGGCACGTCTTCGCTAATGTCCTCTTCAATCACGGAATCACTTGCTGGTGCTGGAGTCGAAGCAACTTCAGGACGAATTGGGGTTGCAGTTCGTCGAAACAATTCCTCGGCGCCTGGCAATGCTGGTCTTCTGCTCATGATTACTTA
>JBDLTY010000034.1:0-4378 GCA_039805585.1 Actinomycetota bacterium
CCCATGCCCACCGCCCATGCCCACCGGGCCGTACCGGGTGTACCAGGTGTACCGCGTGTACCAGCCGTACCAAACAAGGTGCCACCGAAAATGGTACACCCCTGCCCACCCCGCCATTGTGCCCGGCCCCCACCGCCGCTACTTATCCAGCCAGGAGCGCGGGTGTAGCTCAATGGTAGAGTCCCAGCCTTCCAAGCTGGCTGTGCGGGTTCGATTCCCGTCACCCGCTCCACTCACTTCTCGCAGGCGATTCCGTCCTTATCCCCATCTCGATACCAGTAATACTCAGGGTCTACACCTTTGTAGTACGGACCATAGCCAGCAGCAATGACTTCGTAGCAGTATGTGAAACGCGGATCAAGAGTCCCATCACTAGTAGGAGTTGGGCTTGGCGTTACTGGATTATCACTCACTGTCTTTCGAGGAGGTAGGAGAACTTTTGGGTTCCCACAATTTCTGAGTCCTGCTCTAATGGTGTTTCGTTCACTTTCATCAACACGCAAACGCCAACGGTACTTCACCTGAATCCACGATACGAGATATTCGCAGCGATACGCATTTGATGGTGGCAACCAATTCGTGGGATCGCGATCACTCTTCGAGCGATTTGTTGAGGCTGACACTGCAATAAGACTTCGATTGAAGCCAAGGTCGTTGGCAAATTGCTGGCGCTCTGAACTTGTCCAGCCACTTGCACCTGATTCCCACGCCTCTTTGAGTGCAACGACATGATCAATGTCGAGACTGCTTGCATTGGTTATGACTTGATTGTCATACACAGACACCCATTTGCCAGTGCGGATGGTGCAGGTGCCAGATCGTGTGACGGGTGATTTGGTATCACGCAGTAGCACTTCTGCTCGGGTATCACAGCGATTGCCATTTTCATCCACCCAGTGGCGAAAAAGGCTGCGCTCATACGAGTTGGAATTTGATTCAGCTTCTACTTGGAGTTGGGAAAGTAACTTTAAGGATCTAATTTGCTGTTTGGATGCAGTAGCCTGATGAGTAGGCAACATAAACGCTATAACAATCACAGCAGCGATGAAGAATCGCCATCCCCTACGAATCACACCGCTATGGTACTAGTTCTATTTATCTCGTTCGAAAGCAGAAATTTGCCCAATCCGACGGATATGTCGTTCAACATTGCTAAATGGGGTTTGAATAAATGCATTAACTATGGCGAAGGCTGTTTCTTGATCATGCATGCGAGCACCAAGCCCCAAGACATTCGCATTATTGTGTTCGCGCGCAAGAGTTGCAGTTTCAATACTCCAGGCTAATGCTGCTCGAATCCCGACTACTTTGTTCGCAGCGATTTGCTCACCATTGCCCGAGCCACCAATTACAATCCCCAAACTGTCGCTATCAGCTGCTACAGCCTTGGCTGCCGAAATACAAAAGGCGGGATAATCGTCTTCAGCGTCGTATTCAAATGCTCCATGATCTTCAACGTCATGACCTTGCGATCGTAGGTAGGCAACGAGTTCATTCTTAAATTCAAATCCGGCATGGTCTGTTCCGACATGTAGTTTCATTATTCCTCAATCAAAGATAGGGCCGACAGTGCGCGAACGTTTGAGTTCAAAGAATCCAGGAGTCTTGCTGACCAGTAGCACGCCATCCCACAATTTTCCTGCCTCTTCACCCTTTGGTGCTGGGCTAATCACAGGTCCAAAGAATGCAGTTCCTGCAACATGAATCACTGGTGTGCCAACATCTGTGCCAACTGGTTTCATCCCGTTGTTATGACTCTCCCGAAGCAGGTCGTCAACTTCTGTTGTCGCCCACACGTCAATGCAAGAACTCTCTGCCCCAACTTCAGCGAGTGCTTCAATCATGCTTTGGCGAAGTTGGTCTGGGTTCTCTTTGGTAAAGCCTCGCTTTTCAAGATGAATACGCCTACCTATTGCTGTGTAGAGTGGCAAGACAATGTCTTGTCCATGTACTTCGCGTGCTTTGATAATCGTTCGAACAGGTCCCCATGACTCTTGCATATGCAACTTGTATTCTTCAGAAAAATCTCGGTTCTCGTTCAGAACTGAGAGTGACATGACATGAAACTGTGCGTCAACCTCACGCACTTTCATTACTTCGAGCATCCAACGAGATGTCATCCATGCCCAGGGGCATACGGGGTCAAAATAAAAATCTGCTCTTTCCATAAGCCCACTATTCCATGCTCGAGGTGTGGGTGTGAGAATTCGCCCTGTCGAAAGGAATGTTGTGTCCTCTGAAAATCTCACCCGAGCCGAATGTCAACAACGCTCTAGCACCGTTGATGCAAAGTCCTACGAAGTGACGCTTGACCTACGAGACGTGGCCAAGAGCGACACGTTCACTTCTCACACCCGCCTCAGCTTTACTGCCAAGCCTGGGCAATCTACCTGGATTGACTTAATTGCACCAGAAGTGAAGTCAATTACCCTCAACGGAGTAAACATTGCACCATCAAACTTTGATGGATTTCGAGTTCAGCTCGAAGGACTTCAGGCTGAAAACGTGCTTGAGGTTGAAGCAGTGTGTCAATACTCCATCACGGGTGAAGGTCTTCATAAATTCACTGATCCGGCAGACAATGAAATTTACTTGTATTCACAATTTGAAATTGCAGATGCACGTCGCGTTTTTGCGTGCTTTGATCAACCTGACTTGAAAGCAAGTTTCACTTTTACTGTGAAAGCCCCATCGTCATGGAAAGTTTTTAGTAACACGACCGCTACCATCACTGATATTGACGGCGGAAAGTTACATCTGTTTGCACCAACGAAGCGCATCTCAACCTACATCACAGCAATTTGTGCGGGAAATTATTATGGTGTTCAAGACTCCTACACTGGAAAGTTCGGCACCTACCCCCTTGGACTCTACTGCAGACAATCACTCTCTGAGTTCTTAGATGTTGAAGACATGTTCCTGATTACTAAGCAAGGTTTTGATGTGTTTGAGTCAGCGTTTGATTTGGGGTATCCGTTTGGGAAGTATGACCAAATCATTGTCCCAGAATTCAACGCAGGCGCAATGGAAAATGCAGGTTGTGTGACTTTTTATGAAGGTGTGATTTATCGCTCGAGAGCAACTGATCACGAACGTGAATTTCGAAGCAACACAATCCTGCACGAAATGGCACACATGTGGTTTGGGAATCTGGTCACCATGAAATGGTGGGACGATTTATGGCTCAATGAATCATTTGCCGAATGGGCTTCGTATTTTGCAAATAATCGTGGTACTCGCTTCAAGCAGGCCTGGACGTCCTTCATGGTCGATCGAAAACTCTGGGCGTATCGTGAAGATCAAATGTCAGGAACTCATCCCATTGCAACCGACATGATTGATCTCGATACAGTTGAAGTGAATTTCGATGGAATCACCTACGCAAAAGGCGCATCGACTCTTCGCCAACTTGTTGCGTTCGTGGGTGAGAAGGATTTCTTGAAAGGCATTTCGAATTACTTCAAGAATCACGCTTGGGGTAATACGGAACTTGCTGATTTGCTTGGTGAATTAGAAAAAGCAAGTGGCAGAGACCTTTCAGGCTTCACTAAGTCCTGGCTACAAACAGCAGGCGTCAACTTGATGTACCCAGAACTTGAAGTAAATGACGATGGCACCTACAAGAGTGTTGTCATCAAGCAACTTCCAGCAGCAGAACCTGTCGGTTTAGAGCCTGAACTTCGCACCCACCGTATGGCTCTGGGCCTTTATTCGAAATCCGATAAAGGCTTAGCTCGAGATCACATTGTCGAACTCGACGTCAGTGGTAGTGAAACAAACATTGATCAATTAGTTGGCTTCAAACAGCCTGACTTACTTCTGTTGAATGATGAAGACCTGACGTTTACCAAGATTCGACTCGATGAGCGATCCTTGAAAACAGCAGTTGAGTCAACTGGCGATATCCCAGAGTCTCTACCAAGAGCCCTCTTGTTATCGGCCGCTTGGGATATGACACGTGATGCTGAGATGAGCACTGGTGATTTCATTACTCTCCTCAAGCGTGCTCTGCCGAAAGAAACCTTCATTCCAATCATTCAGCGCGTCCTGATGCAGCTTCGCACTGCCGCACAACTCTATTCGAATCCCGAAAAACGTGAATCACACTTGGCTGGACTTGCTGATACCTTCCTAGCGTGGGCACGAAGTTTTGAACCTGGTAGCGATAGTCAATTTGCGGCGGCAAAGAACTTTGTTGCAATCGCCCGCACTGACTCACAACTTGAATGTGTAGCACACCTCTACGGTGGAACAGAAACAATTGAGGGAGTCAAGGTTGATACTGATTTCAGATGGCTCCTTCTTGATCGATTAGTGCAAGTAGGTAAAGCAGGGGTCAGCGACATCGAGGCTGAATTGGAGCGGGATAAAACCTCAA
>JBDLTY010000035.1:0-3637 GCA_039805585.1 Actinomycetota bacterium
TCTGAAGTTTTTTGGTTGCAAGTTCAAGTAAGAGAAGTTCAAGTTCGGCATTCTCAGTTCCTGCAGCGGGATACCTGTGAAGTCGTGGTGATTGTTCAGGGTTTGTTGGGTCTGAAATCCAACGGGTGCTCACGACGGCTTCATCTGTCTTTTGCACCAAGATGGATGAACCATCTGGGCTCCACCAATGTCCCCGATAGCGTGACAGTTCTTCACTTGCGATGAAGTCCGCAAGACCGAAAAACTCTGTTTCCTTTTCAGACTTCAAACGGTGAAGCTCACTTCCCTCAAGGTCAGCGATCACAAAGTCCTGATTGCTTGTGAAAGCAACGAGCGTTCCGGTTGGATCAAGCTGGGGGTCGACCACAGCATCAAATTCACCAAGTTGTTTGACTTTTCCATCGCGCCACAAAAAGAGTGATCCAGACAGAGGAAAAACAAATACGCTGAAGTCTTGATTTGTAGAAAATTGAGTAATGCCAGCACCAGCCTCGCGTAAGCGCTCGCGACGGGCCTTTTCTTTATCTGACAATTGAGATTCATCAAAAACAAGTGCGTCGGTGTCAATCAATAAGACCTCTGTAGGGGTGCTATCGAGGTTACGAACGACCCAAAGGTCGAGTTTTGGACTAAAACCATCTTTTGCTCGAAGAAATGCCAGAGCATTGGAGGCGGCGGAGAGTTTGAAGTTGCGAGGAACTCCTCTTCGGAATTTACCTGTTTGGCTCGCTATGAGTGGGTAGTCCTGAACGTTTGAATTCATTAGCGTATCTTGCCAAACAAAATTCCTATTACGCTTGGGCGCATGGCAAAAAGCATTCTTTTCACACACGCGCATCCAGATGACGAAACAATCAATAATGGCCTAACCATGGCTCTATATGCAGAGCGTGGGTATGACGTGCATTTAGTCACCTGCACTGCTGGTGAAGAAGGAGAAATTCTTCTCGGAGATCTCGCTCACCTCGCTGCGGACAAAGAGGATGGACTTGGCGAAGTAAGAAAAGTCGAGCTCGAACTTGCTTTGGCTGAACTTGGTGACATCAAGCACTACTACCTAGGTGGATTTGGCACTTTTCGAGATAGTGGCATGATGGGAATGCCAAGTAACAGTAAACCAAATACGTTTTGGCAGGCGGATCTCTTGGAAGCGTCCAAACATCTTGTCAAACTTATTCGTCAAATCAAACCAGATGTTTTAGTGACCTATGATGAATTTGGAGGTTATGGTCACCCTGATCACATTCAAACTCATCGAGTTTCAATGTATGCAGCACAACTTGCCGCAACTCATGGATTTTTGCCTGAGTCAGGAGAGCCTTGGCAGATCAAAAAAATCTATTGGAACGCTATTCCACGCGAACGCATGATGAACGCCATTGCTTGCCTCGCAGAACGTGGGGTTACATCCGAATTTCTCAGTGATATGCCGGGAGATGCACCATTTCTGACCGACGATTCGCTGATCACTTCAAGAATCGTCGCTCCTCAATACACCGACAAAAAACTAAAAGCGTTAGCGGCACACAAGACTCAAGTCGATTTGCAGGGAGAATTTTTCACCACGATGCAAATGCTTGGTGATGACCTTAGTGCAAGTGAGTATTACCGAATGGTGTATCCGAAATCAAGTAGTCAAGAATCTCGAGAATTTGAAACGGATTTATTCGCTGATATTTAGTCGGCGAGTAATGGTCGGACCACTAGGGGAATCTTTCACCTCAAAGCCGCGCTCCTCAATTTCCAAGCGCAGTTCGTCGCTCAACTGCCAGTTCTTTTCTCTACGTGCGATTTCTCTTTTGTGAACCAGGAGTGTGACGTCCTGCGGTATCTCAAGTTGAACCCTGCGAGCAACATCAATGCCAAGTAGCGAATCTGCCCAGAGAAGTAGGGTGATGAATTCCGTATCCCGAAGTGATTTCTCGGCTTCAAAAAGCGTAGCAAGCACTGCAGGTGTATCAAGATCCCGAAGCCATAGATCGGTAATTGCCGATTGCAGTGTTTCTGGAAGTGCCCCAGCTTCAATGTTGCTCACTTTGCTACGCCAACGTTGAATATGGGCATCGGCACTTTTTATTGACTGCCACGATAAATCCATTTGACTTCGGTAGCGCACTTGCATGAAAGCAAGTCGAAGAGCAAGTGGATCAAATCCTTTTGCAATCACGTCACTAACGAGCACAACATTGCCAGTGGACTTTGCCATTTTTCTACCTTCGAAAAGTAAATGCTCAGCGTGAACCCAATGTTTAACCACATCATCACCTGCATAGGCATTGCTCTGCGCTCGCTCGTTTTCATGATGTGGGAATCGCAAATCTATTCCACCTGTATGAATATCGATTGCTGTTCCTAAATATTTGATACTCATCGCTGAGCACTCAATGTGCCAACCAGGAAAACCTCGACCCCAAGGTGTTTCCCACGTTAAGTCATGCCGGGTGCTGGGTGCGATTTTCCAAAGCGCCCAATCAGCGTGAAACCGTTTGTTGGAATCAACCTCGCCGTCAAAACGATGTCCTGGTTTTAAATCGCTCAGTCGATTTCCAGAAATTGCACCATAGTCCGATACAGAACGAGCATCAAAAAAGACAGAACCGTCTGCTCCAATGTATGCCATATTGTGCTCAAGAAGTTTGGAAATCATCTCAATCATCAAATTGATGTGTTCACTTGCACGTGGCATTATGTCGGGCTTTTGGATGTTGAGATGCGATAAATCATCTAAGTATGCGCGTTCATAAAAACGCGCAATATCAAGTGGGTCTTTCTGTTCGACTTCAGCTTGAACAAGCATTCGATCTTCAGTCAAACCTTCGTCATTGAGCATGTGACCCACATCAGTTATGTTCTGAATCACTGTGACGTTGTCACCTTTGAGGGTGATAGCGCGTCGTATCAAGTCAGTCAGGAGAAAGGTACGCATGTTGCCAACATGGGCGTAGCGGTACACAGTAGGACCACATGCGTAGAGTGAATATGCCGAAGGTTGCGCGGGCTCGATCTCAACGGTTGCTCGCGCTCGGGTGTCGTACAGGGCTAATTTCTGTGACATGGGGCAAATCTAAACAGGTCTCTGCCCAAAAGTTCGCCTGACCAAGTACCGTATGCCCCGAGATTAGGAGTAATCATGACCTACGTCATTGCCGAAAACTGTGTCGACGTGAAAGACATGTCCTGCATTGAAGAGTGTCCTGTTGATTGCATCTATGAGGGCGATCGAATGCTCTACATCCATCCTGATGAATGCGTGGACTGTGGTGCGTGTGAGCCAGTGTGCCCAGTGAACGCGATTTTCTATGAAGATGATGTTCCAGAAGAGCAGAAGGATTACACAGATGCTGCACTCGAATTCTTCAAAGAAGTGGGTTCACCTGGAGGGGCGGCAAAGACTGGTCCGCTCAATAAAGATTCTTTGCTTGTAAAGAATTTGCCACCCAAGGCCTAATGTGAAGTCGCTCCCAGATTTTCCTTGGGACACTATTTCCAAGTTTCGCGAACTTGCACAAAGTCACCCGCAGGGTTTTATTGATTTATCTGTCGGAACGCCAGTTGATCCAGTTCCCGAAGTCATCCAAAATGCTCTAAAAGAGCATTCAAACACTCCTGGGTATCCAACAACCATCGGTACTGTGGC
>JBDLTY010000036.1:0-5818 GCA_039805585.1 Actinomycetota bacterium
GGATTTCCAATTCGCAAACTCAACATTCGTTCCTGTAGTCGTGAAAGTACCTCGTCAAGAATGTTTTCCTGCACAAGCAATCGCGAGCCTGCGCAACACACATGCCCTTGATTGAAGTAGATACCATTGACAATCCCTTCAATAGCTTGTTCAAGTGGAGCATCATCGAACAGAATGTTTGCACCCTTACCGCCAAGTTCAAGGGTTAGGCGTTTGGAAGTTCCAGCAACTGCTTTAATAATGTACTTACCAACATTGGTAGAACCAGTGAACGCAATTTTTGCGATGTCTGGATGTTCAACAAGGGCCGCGCCAGTAGTACCTGCACCTGTGACAATATTGACCACACCTGGCGGTAAACCTGCTTGTTGAACCACGTCCGCAAAGAGCAAAGCAGTCAGTGGTGTTGCTTCAGCGGGTTTCAGGACGACCGTATTGCCACAGGCTAAGGCTGGGGCAATTTTCCAGGCAAGCATCATCATCGGAAAATTCCAAGGAATGATTTGCCCAACAACTCCAAGAGGTTGTGGGTGTGATCCATACCCAGCAAATTCCAATTTGTCAGCCCAGCCAGCGTGGTAGAAAAAGTGAGCAACACTCACTGGAATGTCAAAGTCACGAGTTTCTCGAATGGGCTTACCGTTATTCATAGTCTCAAGAACCGCAAATTCACGAGCACGTTCCTGCAATATTCGGGCTAGCCGATAGATGTATTTCGCACGTTCACTTCCAGAAAGTGCCGACCAAGTAACGAACGCACGTTTAGCGGCGGCCACTGCCTTATCGATGTCTTCTGTGCCTGCCTCGGCAATTTCAGCAAGCGGTTCCTCGGTTGCTGGGTTGAGAGTTTCAAAATACTGCTTTGAGGCAGGGGCGATAAATTCGCCATCAATGAAGAGTCCATATCTACTTTGAATTTCCACGATTGATGTTGATTCTGGTGCTGGCGCGTAATCATGTTGGTTCATAGTGTTCCTTAGTCAATCGAGACGTAGCGAGATGATGAATAATTCCCATGAATTAATTTGTGTCTTTGCATTAAGAGATCATTGAGCAGTGTTGAAGCACCGATACGAAATCGATCCGGATGTAACCAATTCACACCGAGAGTTTCATTCACCAGAACCAAGAGTTTGAGTGCATCCTTTGAACTTCGAATGCCTCCTGCTGGTTTCATCCCAATGACATTCCCTGTATAACGATGCCAATCCCTCACTGCATACAGCATTTCCAACACCACGGGTAGGGTTGCAGCTGGATTCACTTTGCCAGTAGATGTCTTGATGAAATCCGCTCCTGCGAGCATGGCAATCCAACTAGCGCGTTTGATGTTGTCATATGTTTGTAGTTCACCAGTTTCCAAAATCACTTTCAGGTGGACCTTGCCGCACACTTCTTTTATGGCAAGAATTTCTTCAAACACTGAGAAATATCGTCCCGCTAGAAATGCACCTCTATCAATTACCATGTCAATTTCATCAGCACCAGCATCAATTGCCAATTTCGTATCGTTCAATTTGACTGCCAGTGATGATCGACCGCTTGGAAATGCAGTTGCAACCGAAGCAACCTGAACGCTTGAATGTTTCAAATATTCTTTCGCTGTTGCCACCAAGTCGGGATAAACACATACGGCTGCCACGCTGGGGACACTTAAATCAAAGGGATCTGGATGCTTCGCTTTTTCACAGAGTGTATGAACTTTTTCCTTCGTATCCATTCCCTCGAGGGTGGTGAGGTCAATCATCCTGATCGCAAGGTCAATCAATTCTTGCTTGGATGTAGTCTTTATTGATCGAGTTGCAAGCGTTGCCGCTCTAGCCTCAAGCCCTACTTTGTCCACGCTTGGAAGGCTCTTCAAGAAGGTTTTCAAGGCAGATTCATTTTTCGTAACGTCCACAACGTCGAAACCTGTCATCACCTGCCCACTTTATGCCGTGTCGGCTAGAGTAGAGGCATATGGATACCCCTGCCCGTGACATGCATACCTTCGATGAATCGGAGGCGAATCTTGTCCTGGCGTATGTTCGCGAACGTCTTGAATTAGCAGAAGCTCCACTGGATTTCCCAGGCAATCGATTAGAGCTTGAGGCCAAAATTTCTGGCTTGATTACTGAGAATGGCAATGACCCCAAAACCATTCTCAATCTTTATGCTGATGTTATTGCTACAACTGTACTCAGTACAGACAGCCCGAGGTTCTTGTCATTCATCCCTGCAGCCCCAACGAAGGCGGCACTTCTTTTTGATGCCGTTGTATCGGCCGCATCATTGCAAGGTATGTCATGGCTTGAAGCAGCCGGTGCGTTGGTATGCGAAAACCAAGCGTTACGTTGGATTTCCAATCTTGCAGGCTTACCCAAACAAGCCGGTGGCACCTTTGTAAGCGGAGGATCAGCTGCCAACTTAAGTGCGCTCGCCGTTGCTCGCGATATTGGCAAGCAAAAACGCAATGCTGATCGAGTTCGAATAGCAATGAGCGAACAAGCGCATTCATCTATCGGAAATTCACTGCGCTTACTTGATGTTGAACCACTGATTCTTGAAACAGACAACGATCGACTGACTCGGGCAAGTATTCAACGGAGTCTTGAGAAGGATTCAAGTTCTATTCCTCTGGTTGCAATCGCGGCAACAGCAGGCACTACAAATGCAGGGATTGTTGACGACTTACGTGCAGTCGCTGAAATTTGCAAAGAGCAGGATCTTTGGATGCACGTTGATGGTGCTTATGGTCTGGCTGCAATTCTTTCGCCACGTACACGTGATTTGTTCAATGGAATAGAGCACGCAGATTCAGTCATCACTGATCCACACAAGTGGTGGTTTGCGCCATTTGATTGTGCTGCCTTGATTTACAAAGATCCGCGGCTTGCGATTGGTGTCCATACGCAAAATGCTTCTTATCTCGATGTGTTGCATGATGACCTGCCAGTTGATCAATTTAATCCAACAGATGTTGCCTATCACCTCACCAGAAGAGCACGTGGACTTGCATTCTGGTATTCACTTGTTGTCAATGGTACGAAAGCCTATGAAGATGCTGTGACGGCAAGTATTCAACTTGCACGAGAAACAAGTGATTACATCAAAACGATTGATCACTTGGAACTTGTGCGAGAGCCAAGTTTGTCGGTGGTGTTGTGGCGAAGGCGTGGTTGGGGATTGGCTGATTATCAAAGTTTTCAAGACCGTCTACTCAAAGAACAGATTGGATTCGTCACACCAAGTAAGTGGCATGGTGAAGTTGTAGGGCGATTTGCTTTTCTGCACCCGCATACAACGTTTGACATGGTGAAAGAAATCCTCGAACTTACGAAGTAACACCAAGTGCAATTGCCATATCTTGCTTCATTCGTTCAAGACGTTGACTTGCTTCCCTTCGTGCAGTTGCAACATCGTCACTTTTGATAATAACTTCAAGGTAACACTTCAATTTCGGCTCAGTGCCACTTGGACGTGCAATTACGCGCCCTCCATCAAGTAAGAGCATCATGCCGTTTGTTGGCGGCAGGTGTTTCCAGCCGCTTTGTAGATCCACAACCTCAACGACTTGTAATCCTGCCACTTCTCTAGGTGGGTTTGCTCTGAGGTTTGAAACCGCCTGGGGAATGAGTTCCAGATTTGCCATACGCACAGACAGTTGATCGGTTGCGTGAACTCCATATTGCAACCCGATGCGATCAAGTATTTCACTCACACTTGAACCGATTGACTTCAAATAGGCGCACATTTCAACAAAAACGATGCCTGCACTGATGCCATCTTTATCACGAACAAATTCAGGATCAACTGCATACCCCAAAGCTTCTTCATACCCAAAACGTAGATCAGAAATTTTCGAGATCCATTTAAAGCCAGTCAAAGTTGTCTGGTACTTCAAATTATTCGATGTGGCAAGAGATTGCAGCAATGTCGATGAAACGATACTTGATGCAAAAGTTCCTTGAGGTAATTCAAGCCCCAACACACGGCAACGTTCTATTAGCCACCATGCCAAGAGCGATCCGAGTTCATCTCCCTTCAGAAGTCGCCACACTCCTCTATCAAGAATTGCTGCAGCGCATCTGTCGGCATCTGGATCGTGAGCAATTGCAACATCAGCATGCATTTTTTCGGCAAGCTCTAGCAAGAGGTCAGTTGCACCTGCTTCTTCGGGATTTGGAAAAACTACAGTTGGAAAGTCAGGATTTGGTTCCCTTTGGCTCTCTACGACATGAAGTTGTTTGAAGCCAGCGGCGTGAAAGACTTTTTGCCACACTTCATCACCAACACCATGAAGTGATGTTGACACAACATGAATATCTCGTGAAACTTTTGGGTGTACTAGTGATGCTGTGCGGGTAATGTAAGCATCGACTGCTTCACTTTGGAGCACTTGGTAATTTGTACTTCGAGGAAGTGCTTTCACACTACGAATAGTTGCAATTTCCGCGGCGATTGCAGAATCGATTGGGGCAATAATTTGAGATCCATCGCCTAGATACACCTTATAGCCATTATCTTGGGCTGGGTTATGAGATGCTGTCACCATTACGCCAGCATCTGCCTGATAGAACTTGATTGCGAATGACAACACCGGAGTCGGTAAAGATCGTGGTAGCAGCATTGCTTGAATTCCCAAGCCAGTAGCGATTTCAACGGTATCTATTGCGAACTGCTTCGAGTTGTGACGAGCATCGTATCCAACAATCAATGTCGTCAATCCAGATTTCTTCATATATCCACAGAGCCCTGCTGCTGCTCTTGCGACAACTGCTCGATTCATACACGATGGACCGGGGCCTAAGGGTCCACGTAATCCCGCAGTTCCAAATTGAAGAATTTCACCAAAACATGCTTGCAGTTTGGTTGCAGCCTCAACATCCCCAGATTGAGCGTGGGAGAGTAGTAGCTTGGTCTCACCACGAGTGACATCATCTGGATCGTCATCTATCCACAATTCGATCTTTTCAACAAATTCCTGATTAAGACTCACGTGTTATCTCTTTCATAACGTCTGCAAGAAGTGTACCCATCATGGCTGTTGCATTTTTTCCCGCTTCAATAACTTCAGCGTGACTTAATGGTTGGCCAGTCATTCCTGCTGCCAAGTTAGAAACAAGTGAAACACCAAGGACTTCCATTCGAGCTTCGCGTGCAGCCATTGCTTCAAGCACAGTTGACATACCAACAAGTGTCCCACCCCACGTTCGCACCATTTCAATTTCAGCAGGGGTTTCATAAGCCGGACCCATGAAACCTACGTACACACCTTCATCCAAATCAGGCTTTATTTCTTTGCAGAGGGCTCGAAGGCGTTTTGAATACACCTCGGTAACATCAAGAAAATTCGCACCTCGAAGTGGGGTAGTGCCAGTGAAGTTGATGTGATCGGAAATTAAGACTGGTGTACCAGGTTTCCAACTTGGATTAAGTCCACCGCAGGCATTAGTTAAAATCAAAGTTTTCACACCCATGGCAGCAAGCATCTTGACACCAACGACAACTGCATCCACCCCGAAGCCCTCATACAGGTGGGTGCGCCCAATCATGGCAATGATGTATTCGCCATTACTCAGTTCGATAAGTCGGGCTTTATGCGCATGGCCAACGATGTTTGAATGACTGAATCCTGGGATTTCACTATACGAAACTTCGTCAATTGTCGTTCCAAAGAGTTCGGCTGCATCTGACCAGCCACTTCCGAGCACGATTGCCACAGATGCTTGTTGTCCAAATCGAGACAGTAAGAATTCAGCTGCAGTTTGCACATTACTCATTTAGTACTCCTCATCAAATGTCACCTGACTTGAAATCATAGCCACATAATCATCAG
>JBDLTY010000037.1:0-9285 GCA_039805585.1 Actinomycetota bacterium
CGCACAGTGACCGCATTGTCTTCGAGAGTTTCGAAGTCGACGGTAACGCACAGTGGTGTTCCAATTTCATCTTGCCGTCGATAACGTCGACCAATCGCGCCGGCATCATCAAATTCAACATTCCAGAGTTTACGGAGGTCTGCTGCGAGCCCTTTGGCTTTTGGCGACAGGTCTGCATTTCGCGAAAGTGGCAGCACTGCAACTTTCACAGGTGCAAGTCGAGCATCAAGTCGTAGGAATTGGCGTTTATCAACACCGCCTTTGGTATTTGGCGCTTCATCTTCCGCGTATGCATCGAGCAGAAACGCCAAAACACAGCGGGTAAGGCCAGCTGCTGGTTCAATCACATATGGAGTCCAGCGCTCGTTTGCTTCTTGATCAAAGTAACTTAGGTCCTGCCCACTATGACTTGAGTGTGTCTTGAGATCAAAATCTGTTCGGTTTGCGATACCTTCAAGTTCAGCCCAAGTACTACCGGCAAATTCAAATTTGTATTCAATGTCGACAGTACGTTTTGAATAGTGTGAAAGTTTTTCTCGTGGATGCTCAAAAAGTCGCAGATTCTCTGGATTGATTCCTAGGTCCACATACCAGTTATATCGTTCTTGTATCCAATACTCGTGCCATTCTTCATCAGTGCCTGGCATTACGAAAAATTCCATTTCCATTTGTTCAAACTCTCTGGTTCTAAAAATAAAGTTTCCAGGAGTAATTTCATTGCGGAATGATTTACCGGTTTGTCCGATGCCAAAAGGCGGCTTCTTTCGGGCAGCAGTTGCGACATTCAAAAAGTTGACGAAAATTCCTTGTGCGGTTTCGGGACGTAGGTAGTGAAGGGAGCCTGAGTCTTCAATTGGTCCAACTTGGGTTCTCAACATTCCATTGAAATCACGTGGTGGCGTGAAGTCGCCTCGCGTTCCGCAATTCGTGCAAACAATTTCCGCAAGACCTTCGATCGGTTCCTTTCCATGTTTTTCAACGTATGCTTCAATGAGCTGGTCTGAACGCCAACGTTTATGACATTTCTTGCATTCAGTTAGGGGATCAACAAATGCATCTACGTGACCAGAAGCAGTCCACACTTGAGGGGCGAGGATGATTGCAGAATCAAGCCCAACAACATCATCTCGCTCTTGCACAACTTTGAGCCACCATTGGCGACGAATGTTCTCTTTGAGTTCTACACCAAGCGGACCGTAATCCCAGGCACTTCTTGTTCCACCATAAATCTCAGATGATGGGAAAACGAATCCTCGTCGTTTGGACAAATTAACTATTGCATCAACTCTATCGCTGGCCATGGTTCCTCCACTCCGGCTGGCTGTCGGCGGTATCACCCGTGTGGGCAACGCCCCTAGTCTAAAGCCGTTTTCAAAATCAACCGAGCCTCGTCGTTGCTATAGGAGGGCATCACTTCATAGTGCCAAGCCAAAGATCGCCGTACAAACGGTCTGGCAACTGCGAAAATCTCTTGGTAGTAACTGAGTAAGAGTGCTTCAATCTCACGTGAACACACAGGCACTGCTAAGAATCGTGCCTTTGCGCCCTCCAATGAAGAGGCAACTTCGCGAGCGCGGGTCCCAGTCTCAACTCCATCATCAACCACGAGAATCCTTTTCTGGGCAGTTTGAGTGGAATCAAAAGAGTCGTTATCCCAAAACTCAATCAGGGGAACATCAAGGTGTTGTGCAATCAAGATAGCAATGTTCACTGAATTTGGTAGGAGTGCAACAACGGCATCGACATTCACACTAAGAATGTCGCATAATAATCTAGCCGCTTCATGATCGCTTTTGAATTTTTTCATTGCTCAAGACGAGATTCGGCTCGAGCAGTTGCCGAGTCACCAAGTGCGATTTCAAGACTACTCGAGGTTTTTTCTGATTCATATTTCTGAACTACGCCATCTCTTTTTTGAAGTAGCACTTCGTATGCACTTGGCTCATCAAGAGCATTCGATAAGAAGAGGGTGGCTTCTAGTTTTATGTCATATGCTGAAAGTGCACGGCGATACGCGCCAACATTCTCAAATTCAAGATACAGCATCGCCAGATGGTCTTCATCAAGAGAAAGACTTGCCTTGGCTGCAATGAACCCTGGTTGCCTGGAAAACAATTCGATGACTTTTTCAGCTTCTGCAAGCCACACCTGTGGAGGTTTCTGCCCTACATTAAAGCGCAGCACCACATCCATAGTCACAGTCTGCCATGTGACACGATTAGCCAATGACCGCACGCAAATCATCGTGGCTTCAAAGAGTTTCAACTCCAATCTTGCTGAAGATTCACTCCTGGCCTCGATTCGTCTTTCCGCTCTTGCTAGCAAGCGTGCTTCTTGGTGGGCTTTTCAGCACAACACCGTTGCTTTCAGGTGTACTGCTGGCAATCGTTGCACTTGTTCTGCTTTGGCTTGTGGCATTGTCATGGCCGCTTCTCACTCAAGGCCAAAGGCTGATCCGAAGTCTTCTGGTGCTCGCACTCATTTTTTACACAGTGGCTCGTTTCAACGGAAGTCTCTAGTGTCTTTCCAGCGAAACACAAAACAACGGACACAAATTATTGACTTACTTCAAAAGACTGATGAATTCCTCAGTGCAAGTGAGGTACGAGAAAAGTTGTCACACTCGGGGATTGAAATTGGCCTTTCAACTGTCTATCGAACGCTCTCATCGTTGCTTGAAAGTGATGAACTTGATGTCTTCATTAAAGACGATGGCGAGACTGTCTATCGCTGGTGTTCAAAAGAACATCATCACCATCTGCAGTGTCGAGTGTGCGGAAAGACTATTGAGATTCAAACCACAGACTTTGAAGAGTGGGCGTTGAAAATAGCGAAAAAGTACAGATTCAAAGATGTTGAACACACATTTGAAATCACTGGCACCTGTCAGGATTGCGACTAAGCAGATCCAAAGCGTCGTGCTCGATTGGCATAAATGTCTATCGCTTTGAATAAGTGCTCTCTTCGGTAATCTGGCCAAAGAGTTTCATCAAAGACAAGTTCAGCATAAGAGCTTTGCCAGAGCAGGAAGTTGCTAATTCGCATTTCACCGGATGTCCGAATCAGCAAGTCAACTGGAGGCATTTGCTCGTCGTAGAGATACTTGGAAAAATTCTTCTCAGTGATTGATGCAGGATTTAGTTCGCCAGAAGAGACTTTTTCTGCAATTCGATGCACGGCATCAACAATTTCGCTCTGTCCACCGTAATTCACGCACATCGTCAACGTCAGTTTTCGATTCTTCTTAGTTAACTCCACTGCTTCATCAAGGTCATCTTGAACACTTTTCCATAGCCGCTTTCGTCTTCCAATCCATCGAATCCTCACACCTAATTCGTGCAGTTCATTTCGTCGTCGACGAATAACATCTCGATTAAACCCCATCAGAAAACGTACTTCTTCGGGTGAGCGTTTCCAGTTCTCTGTTGAAAATGCAAATGCGCTGAGCCACGAAACATTCTTTTCAATTGCGCCGTGGACAACATCGAGCAGACTTAGTTCCCCTGCCGCATGACCTTCGGTTCGTGACATGCCTCGTGCACGAGCCCACCTACCATTTCCATCCATGACGATAGCGATGTGATTGGGAACTGAATTCATGGTTTCACTTTACCTTGCGTGCACTGTGCACATGTTTCAGTGAGCGTACCTCGCGCTCAAGGTGCCATTGAAGTTGTGCCGCAATGAGTGAACCAGCTGTCTTCTTTGTTTTCTCTGAGGCAAGTTTTGCCAACTCAAAGTCTCCGACTAGCAGGTTTGCCAAGTACTCAAGCACTTCACTTCCTGGCGCGGTACTTCCTGGGACTTTGCACTGCGAACACAACACGCCACCATGTGAAATTGAATACCAAGAATGTGGACCTGTCGCATGGCAGCGTGCGCAATCGGCATACGAAGCATTCCAGCCTGCAATAGCAATGGAACGCACAATGAACGTGTTCAAGATGATATCTGTATCAAGTGTTGCTTCAGACAGAGACTTCAGTCCAGCTAAAAGTAGGAGAAACTGTTGAACGCTTCGCTCCCCTTCTTCGACCACAAGTTTGTCTGCAGTTTCAGCCATCGCGCATCCAACTGTCCATGCCTCATACTGGGATGCAAGATCACTTCCATATGCACCAACTATCAGAACTTGTGAGACGATGTCGAGATTCTTACCTTGAGCAAATTGAATTTCAACGAGATTCAGCGGGTCAAGTCGTGCACCAAATCTGCTCGTACTCTTACGAATACCTTTGGCAACTGCTCGAACTTTTCCATGTTCTTTGGTGAGAAAGGTGACTATCCGATCTGACTCACCTAAGAGATGACTGTGTAGCACGATTGCATGATCTCGGTAGGTTGGCACAAGCCAATTGTCTAACTTTTGCCAAACAATCGGGCGGTATTTCCATATTTGGCAGTTCCACCTCTTAGATTTGCCACGTGAACAATGTGGATTTCAAAAAACTAGGCCTCTTGGCTATTGCGCTGTTTGCAGCCTACCAAGTAGGCAGCACACTGTTACTGAGCCTGAACGGCTTTCTTGTCCTGTTGCTTTTAGCCTGGCTCTTTTCTATCGCGATGGAACCTGCAGTTTCTTGGTTTGAGGGGAAGGGATTCAAACGTGGACTAGGTGCAGGCATTGTGATTCTGAGTCTGCTTCTTTTCTTCACTGCTTTCTTCGCAACCTTTGGTGGCTTGATGTTTAGTCAGCTCTCCCAAGCAGTTGCGGCTCTTCCCGATGTTGTTGTCAGTGTTACCAACTGGCTGAACCAAACATTTGACTTGGCGATTGACTCTGAGCGAGTCGTTTCGTACTTGAATCTTGATAGCGCAAGTCTCGCACCCGTTGCCGCAAGCATCGCTGGTGGTTTCTTTGCTCTTGTTACAGGCGTCGTTACCTTTATCGTCGATTTTTCAACGATCTTAGTTTTCGCCTTTTACTTATCTGCTGAAGCGCCCAAGGTTCGTCGTGGTATTGCTTCCTGGCTCAGCCCCGACAAACAGGCAATCTTTGTTACCGTCTGGGATATCGCCGTGAAGAAAGCAGGAGGCTTCGTTGTGTCGCGCGTGGTGCTGGCAACCATTAGTGCAGTGGCCCATGCGCTTTTCTTTTATGTTATTGGTATTCCTTATTGGTTACCAATGGGAATTTTCGCAGGCATCACAGCGCAATTCATTCCCACGATTGGAACCTACCTAGGTATCGCAGTGCCTGCACTGTTCAGTTTTGGGCCAGATCCTCTCGATGTGCTGTGGATCATCCTTTTCGCGACGGTATTCCAACAGATAGAGAATTATGTTCTCTCGCCGCGCGTGAGTCGTGCAACGATGGATGTGCATCCTGCTGTTGCACTTGCATCAGTCTTTATCGGCGTTGCAATCTTCGGTCCAATTGGAGCGCTCATCGGTATTCCAATAGTTGCCGCAGTGATTGCAGTATTGGGAACATATGGCCAACGACATGAATTAATCGATGGGCTTGGTTCAGACTAAAAACCGTATTTGTCGAGTGCCTGCGAGTCGCTTTGCCAGTTAGGCTCCACCCGAACGCGTAAGTCTAGGTAAATTTTGGTGCCAAGTAGTTTTTCAATCTCTTTGCGTGCGCGAGTTCCAATTTCCTTCAGTTGCGCGCCACCTTTACCCACAATGATCCCTTTTTGGCTTTCGCGTTCAACATAGATGGACGCGAAAATTTTCACCAGTCCTGAATCTTCCCGAATGATTTCATCAATGTCTGTCAGCGTGGAGTGTGGAATCTCCTCATAGACCTCGCGTATAACTGCTTCTCGGATGAGTTCAGCGATACGATGTTGTTCGCCTTGATTCGTCAGTGAACCCTCTGGGTAGAGAGGCAAAGCTTCGGGCACATAGGTCGCAAGAACTGATTCAAGCTTCTCAATATTGCCTGATTTGCGGGCACTGACTGGAATGATTTCATCCCACGTCAGATTGAACTCGGAAGCAATAGTTTGAATCTCTTGAAGTTTTTCAAGCAGTAAAGGCTGCTTCACCAAATCTGATTTACTCACAATCGCGATTTTGTGGCACTTGAGTGCAGACACCTGATCCAAAATCATCCTGTCACCAACACCGATACGCTCATTTGCTGGCAGCAAAATACAGACGACATCGATATCGTCAAGCGCTGCAGAAGTTGAACTATTGAGACGAGTTCCAAGGGCAGTTCGTGGCTTATGGATTCCAGGTGTGTCAACAATTACCAACTGGTAGTCATCTCCTTGGATAACTCCGTGAATGATGTGACGAGTTGTTTGAGGCTTATCGGAAACGATTGCGATTTTCTCTTTCACGATAGCGTTAATCAGCGTTGACTTTCCCACATTCGGTCGACCTATCAAGGCAATAATTCCCGACTTCATCGCTCACTCCAGGCTAGTATGGCTAAACCCGCAGTAATCAAGCCACATCCAAGAAGACCAAGCGTACCCAAAGTCTCCCCCAACACGAGAATCCCTAATAATGCAGCGACAAGTGGTTCGGCAAGATTTAAGGTAGCAATTTCCCCTGCGCGTAAATGTTCAAGCCCATAAGCGAAAAAGACGTAGGCCAGTGCAGTAGCCAGGAGCCCTAGCCACACACTCAACAATAATCCTGAAGATGTCGATAGAAAACTTAACTTGTTGTACGTGAATGGCACAAAGACAAGCGATGCGATGAAAAAGGAAACGGCAAGTAGTGAGACCGCAGAAATTTGAACATTTGTTGTTTCCGATCCGACCACTGTGTAAATGGCATAGCCAATTGATGCAAGCAGGGATGCAAGCACTCCAGAGAGTGATATCGAGCTTTCAAGCGCGTAGTAACTTAGACATAAAAGCCCTAGCACTGAAATGGCTGTGGAAAGAATCCAGATTCTTCTTGGGACTCGTTTCTTCCACAACCAAACAAAGAGCCCGGTGAAGAATGGGGCAAGCGCAAGCGATATCAGCGTGCCAAATGCAACACCTGAAATATCAGTACCAACGAAAAAGAAATACTGGTAGCCACTGACGCCAAGAGCCATGACCCACACCCAGGGGTTGTGAAAGAGTGTCAGAATAGATTTGAAACCATTGGTATAGCCGGCAAAGAGGAGTAAGCCAATCGAGCCAATAAAGAGGCGAACAAAGGCAATCGCATCTGAATCTGTGGTGACATTACTCAGTTCCCTTGCAGTTGCTGAAGTACCAAATAGTGTTGCCGCTACCAAGACTGCAATGACTGCACGAGTTGATTTATTCGTTCTCGTCTTGTTCATTCTCAACTTTGCGAACTAGAACACTTCCGACTTTGTTCCGCCTGCCAGCCACCGATTCAGCAGTGAGGTTCCAGCCGTCCACATCAATCGAACTACCCGGGATTGGTACTCGCCCAAGCCGCAATGCAAGAAGTCCAGCAACTGTATCTATTCCTTCATTCTCTGCATCCAATTCAATATTGAGTAGCTCAGCCAAGTCCTCAATATGTAAACGAGTGCTTACCCGATACACCCCTTCTTCAAGTTCAACAATTTCCGATGCTTCAGTGTCGTACTCATCTGCAATTTCGCCAACTATTTCTTCCAAAATATCTTCAATGGTTAAGAGCCCAGCAGTGCCACCGTACTCGTCAATCAAGATTGCGATATGAATTCGCTCTTTTTGCATATCACGAAGTAACTCATCGGCACTCTTGCTGTCAGGCGAAAAGAACACCTTGCGCATAATTGATTCCACATTTTCAGACTGCCCCGATTCGGCATGCTCAAAGGTACGTCGGGCGATGTCTTTCAAGTACACAATTCCAACGATGTCATCAATATCTTCGCCTATGACTGGAATTCGAGAATAACCGGATCGAAGCCCCAACGACATTGCTTGCCGCAACGTTTTATGTTTTTCAATCCAGACCATCTCAGTGCGAGGGACCATCACTTCCCGCGCAACCGTGTCACCCAGTTCAAAGACAGATTGAAGCATTTTTTTCTCTTCATCTTCAATCACTTCTGTGCTCGCTTGCTCAACGAGTTCTCTGAATTCACTAGTCGATGAGAAAGGTCCGTCGACAAAACCTTTACCTGGCGTAATCGCATTACTTATCAGAATCAGTAATCTGACAAGTGGGCCAAGGACTACGCTCACGATTCGGACGAAGCCAGCAGTCAACACCAGTGTGCGCTCAGCGTGCTGTCTACCGATTGTCTTTGCACCAACTACAAATACTACAAAACTAAAAACAGTGAGTGCGAAGAGTGTCACTAAATCACCGACGGTTTTATCGAGTTCCAAATATCCATCAAAAATTCGAAGCGCAAAAATGCTTGTGGCAATAAGTGCAAAGAGATAGATCAACTGAAATGCGCCGACACACGCAGATTTTTGTTGCACTACCCAAAGTGCGCGCTTGTATTTTCCTGGAAACTCTTCTTCAAGTTCTTCGATTCGAACGAGACTCGTTCGTGAAATTGCGGCCTCAATCACTGCTGCCACACCAGCAAGCACGAGCATTGATACCAAAAGTATGTAATTACTCAAAGTGCCTCTCCTTGGCGATATTCTGCCAGTGCTTCAAGTATCTCAGCCTGTAACCCGAACATTTCCAGATGTTCGGTTTCTTCCTGATGGTCGAAGCCCAAACAGTGGAGCACTCCGTGCACAATCAAGAGGTCGAGTTCCGCTTCGAATTGGACGTTGTGTTCTACGGCTTGCTTTGAAATGTACTCTGGAGCAAACACCAAGTCACCCAAGATTCCGCTTTGCGCATATGTTCCAGGTTCAGCTGGTTTGATTTCATCCATTGGAAATGCCAGAACATCGGTGGGGGCATCTTCTTGCATATATTCATGATTGAGTGATTGCATACTCTCAAGAGTGACAAAACTAATTGAAAGCTCAGTGTCAAGCTCTAACCCCATGTATCCCATGGCAAAGATTGCTGTTTGCAATGTTCGGGATTCGTTGATTGCGAATGTTGTGTCATTGGAAAGTTGAATACTTTGCATCGATTATTTACCTTGTGACTTTTGTTCATCCCAGCGGGTGTAGGCATCAACGATGTCAGCAACAAGCTTGTGGCGGACAACGTCATGCGAAGTTAAGCGACAAAATTTCACATCTTCAACTGAGTCCAAAATATCCTGCACTACACGTAAACCACTTCGGGTTCCAAGCGGTAGGTCAACTTGCGTGGTGTCACCAGTAATGACCATCTTCGAGCCAAAACCAAGTCTGGTGAGGAACATCTTCATTTGCTCAGGTGTTGTGTTTTGGGCTTCATCCAAGATGATGAAGGCGTCATTCAGAGTACGGCCTCGCATGTACG
>JBDLTY010000038.1:0-10902 GCA_039805585.1 Actinomycetota bacterium
GAAGTGGTTTATGGCTGCCTTTCTTGGTTTTATCTTCATGATTGGTATTGGCGTCACTTCCTATCATCGAATCCGTAAATTATTCTCGTACGAGACATGGTGGGTAATTCACCTGTATTCCTATATTGGAATTGCTTTGGCATTTATGCACGAAATAACTAATGGTGTCATGTTTATCAATAGTGAACTTCTCAAAAATTGGTGGATTTTTTATACTGCTTCAATATTCACAATACTCATTACTTATCGAATCATTGTGCCACTGAGGTTGACCTTGACTGACAAGCCACAAGTAACGAAAGTGACACGCGAGAATCGTGACACTGTTACTGTTTCTATCCGGACCAATAAGCGCAAAGCAATGAAGGCAAAGGGTGGGCAGTTTTTTAATCTGCGGTTCTTAGCGGGAAATAAATGGTGGGAAGCGCACCCCTACTCTATGAGCAGAGTGCCAAAGGATGGTGTACTGCAGTTCACAGTAAAGGAGCTTGGCGATCACAGTTCCTGGCTTAAGTCACTCAGGCCAGGAACCCGTGTTTCACTTGAAGGTCCCTATGGCAATTTCACGGCTGATCGATTGGTAGGAGACAAAGTCATCTTGATTGCCGGCGGCATCGGAGTCACACCCTTGAAGGCAATCGTGCAGTCTCTACCCTCTGTTTCCCACGGAGTGCTGTTATGGCGAGTCTCAAGAAAAGATGATGTTTTCATGCTTTCCGATATTGAGAAATTGTGTCAAGCACGTGGTATTGATTTCAAAACTGTCATTGGCTCACGAATTCACCATCAAAATTGGCTACAAAAGGAACTGGGTCATCTGCCCGATATTTCAACCTACGAGGTTTTCCTCTGCGCAAGTAAAGGTTTAATCGATGATTCCAAGCGTGGCTTAAAGCAATTGGGCATTCCAGAAACGTCAATCTATACCGAGGAGTTTGAGTTTTAACATGATTAAAGCAATAACCGTATCTTTGAGCACTCTGGTTGGTGTCACTGGCGTGATGCTCTATGAACCACCCACAGACTTAACAGCACTTGCAGATCAGCCGGCGGTTGTAGAGTCACAAACTCCAACAACTGGACCAACAGCATCAGCATCTGCAACGCCAAGTGCGACTGCAAATGGTGTTACTGCAACGGTACAAGGTGATAGTTTTAATGTGTATTAAGGTGGAGGTAGACAATCAGGCACACTGAAAGTCGAACTGGTAGTTACTAACGGAGTAGTAAAAGACATCAAATGGCTCGAATATCCAAATGGGCCACATATTCGCTACAGCCAACGTGCGTTTCAGGTAAGCGCAGCACCACTGATTGGTATGACACTTGAAGAACTCAAGAACGTCAATGTCTCTACAAGAAGTGGTGCGACCGGAACTTCAACAGCGTTTGCTCAATCGCTCGAGTCGGCTCTTCAACAGATTTGATATGACTTACTGAATTCGACAGAAGTCCTGTAATGGTTTCTTTGCACCTGCAACAAGGATTTGACTCCCCGCTTCAAGTACAGTGCTTGGAACTGCCGGTTCGTATGGTTGACCATTCTTTGAGATCGCCATAACTGTTACACCATAATTTGAGCGAATCCCAATTTCTTGAAGCGTCTTCCCAGCAAATTCCTCGGCAACATCTGTTTTTGCCATCACGAGATTTTCATCAATTGGTAAATATTCAAGTGATTCGCCAGTCACCATATGTGCTACGCGTTGACCCATTTCCTTTTCAGGAAATACCACTTGGTGAACTCCTAGTTGTCTGAGAATTTTTCCGTGTGGTTCTGAATTTGCCTTCGCCCAGACTCGCTTGACACCAATTTGCAGTAAGAGGGATGTTGTCAAAATACTTGATTCAAGATCGCCACCGATTGCAACAACTGCGCAGTCAAACTCCGCTGCACCAAGTTCTAAGAGAGTGGTTTCATCCGTGGCATCTGCTTTCACACAGTGAGTCAGCTCAGTTGACATAAGTTGAACTAGGCGTTCATCCATATCAATTCCAAGCACTTCGTTCCCCATATCCATTAACTCGCGAGCAAGTGCTGAACCAAAGCGCCCTAAACCAATTACCAGCACATTTGCTTGTAATGTCTTTTTCTTAACCAATTAATGGCCTCTCTTTCGGTAGTTCATAGCGTCGTCGAGTCGCACGCAAGGCTAATGCACCAGCAATTGCCACCGTGCCAAGTCGACCAGCAAACATCAAAACGCTTAACAGGATCTTGCCGAACTCGTGTAATTCGGCAGGCATTCCTGTACTCAACCCCGTTGTCGCTGCTGCCGAAATAACTTCAAAGAGCACAACATCGAGGGAATAATCAGTGGTGAGAAGTAGTAACCACGTTGCGGCGAAAATAACAAACGCACTCAAGGTCACAATCGTGAGTGCTTGCCTTTGAATTGAACGAGGAAGCCTGCGATTGCCTGCATTAACGGCCGCTTCACCACGGATTTCGGTGTAAACAATCAACATCAGAATCGCGAATGTCGTTACTTTGATACCGCCAGCAGTCGAAGCACTGCCGCCACCGATAAACATCAAAATATCCATGCCGTACCAGGATGCTGGATCCATTTCATTGATATCAATCGTGTTGAATCCTGCTGTTCTGGAACTTGCCGAAAGAAATACTGAGTTAAAGACTTTCTCCCACCACGTTAGTCCACCGAGAGTTCCTGGATTTGACCACTCAACTGCGCCGATAAATATCGCACCAAATACACCGAGTAAAAAAGTGGTGATGAGTGTGATGCGAGTGTGTAACGACATGACAAAGCGACGCTTTGCATTACTTGCCTTGTTGATGAGGTACTGACGAATATCGAGTAGTACAGGAATTCCAAGTCCACCAATAACTACACCAATAAATACCGGTAGGAGTAAATAGAAGTCATGTGCGTGTTCAACAAATCCATTTTGAAATGTTGAAAAGCCAGCATTATTAAATGCTGAGATAGCATGAAAAACTCCGTTGCCAAAAGATTCAAGAAGAGGCGTTTCAGTTTGTGTGTAGAACCATCCGGTGAGAAAGAGTGCAATGACGAGTTCCGTGACAAGATACAATGTGAGCACAAGGTAAAATACTTTTTGCATACTTGTTGTGCTGATGATTTTTATCTCGGCCATTGTTGAAATCCGTGCAGATAAATTGATCTTGCCAGCTAGAACAAAGCTGAGAAATGTTGTGAGTGAAACAATTCCAAGTCCACCGAGTTGAATCAAGAATGCGATAACTGCAAGGCCAACAGGTGAGAAGTATGTTCCCGTGTCAACAACCTGATGCCCGGTAACCGTAACTGCTGATGTCGATGTGAAGAATGCATCAATCAGTGGGGTGCGCACACCAGACTTTGTTGTTACCGGCAGACTTAGAAGAAATGTTCCTAGAGTTATGGCAAGTACATAGGCTGTAAGAACAGCGCGTACGGGTTTTCGCTTTTGGGCTTTAGCCACAAAACACAAGTGTATTCACCTTAGACAGACTCTTGGTAATTCCCGTGACTTACGCTGAAATTCTTACGAGTATCTGTTCGGCTATTTGGGTTGTGAACTCTATTTTTTCACCGGTTTGAACTGAGGTAATCTCATATTTCCCGCTGGTGAGTTCAGCCGTAATTTGACTCTCAATTTGAATACCGGCAGCGCTGAGTTGCGCTAAGAATCCAGGAATTGCTTGAGCCGTTTCACCAATCGCAGCAACATAGAGGGTGCTATCACCCACAGCGTTGACGAGTGTTGTTCGATTGTCGTTAAGAGTTTCTGCCTTCAAACCTAGTTCTGCTAAACCTGGAATTGGATTGCCGAAGGGATCTTGGGTCAATGTGCTCACTTGATTTGCAATTCTTACTTCCGCTCCATCGCTAATCACATGTTCCCATCGGCAAGCCTCTTCGTGACAATCTGCCCATTCGAATCCCAGCACATCAAAAAGTAATCGTTCAGCCAATCGGTGTTTTCGAAGAACTGCAATTGCAAGGGCTTCCCCTTCAGCGGTGAGGATCACATGCTTTGCATCATCAAGTGTTACTAATCCTTCTCGTTCAAGCCTCGTTACAGTTTGAGAAACGCTCGGTAGTGCTTGATGAAGTCGTTCTGATAAACGTGCTCGGATAGCAAGTCCACCTGCCTCATTGATTTCATAGATAGCTTTAAGAAACATTTCGGTGGTATCAATTAAATCGCTCATAGATACTCCTAGATGATTGGTGGACGTCCAGCAATGGTGAGAGACAGAATTGTACGGAAGGAAAGCGTTCTATTCTTGCCACAATCACTCTTCCAACCTTCGATGAATCCCTCGCGCCACGATCTGCGACTAGCTGAAGTTCGTATTGTGAGAAAACTCAATACTGCGTGAGTCAAGGGATAGATGAATCGAAAAAGCACGGGCAAGTTGCGACGTGCTAGCCACACACGATTTCGTGCGTTCAGTCGATAAAAATATTCGTGACGTGTTGGTTGTATTGCTGGATGGCTCACGGCAATATCGCCGGCATACCAAACAACATACCCTGCATTCCACACTTGCCAACAAAGTTCAATACCCTCATGCGCATAAAAGAAATTGTCTGGCCATCTACCTGCTTCTTCAAACACAGTGCGGCGGATAAGAGTTGCGCCTTCCCAGTAGGTTGTGGCTTTCGATGATTTTCGATGACTTCCTTTGATGAGGCGCGGAATCCACCTCCTTGGTGCAGGGCTCTCATCTAAAGTATCAACACGTGGTTGAATCAAACCGATCTCAGGTCTTTTTTCAAAAAGAGCCTTGATTTTGGCTAAAAAATAGAGGTCTTTGAGCACAACATCATCATCAAGAAAAAAGAGATAACGGCCGTCAACAAGGTCAACCCCAGCGTTTCTGCCTCCTGGAATTCCCAGGTTTTCTTTCAAGTGGAGAGTTTTTATGTTCTTAAATTCACTAGATGGATCAAAACCGTTTCCAACAATCACAATGTCCATCGTGACATTTTGTTGGTTCAAGAGCGAGGTAAGAGCAAGCGTTAATTCTTCTGGGCGCTTTCCCATCGTAAGCAGAATGCAAGCAAAATCTGCTGACATTAGGCCTTCAATTTATTCGACGTGATAATCGCGGCAACATGCAGAGGCGTTGAAAGTGCTGCAACAATCAGAGCAAAGATAAGACCATGTTGAAAAATGATGGCAATGTTGAAAAGATATCCGATGAGCCCTAGGAGAGCGATAAAAAAGGTCATCTCAATTGAATGAAACATTCGGTGAAGTGGAAAGAGTCCAACAATTTTGCGAATCGTGCGAAGGAGTGAAACATTCGAAAGATTCATTCCTTTCACGTCACTAAGTTTCTCAAGGCCAGAAAATGCTCGAGCAACATGCACTGCATCATTCATTCCTTTATTGAACACAATCAACACTGCAAGAAGAGCGCCGAGAAATGCATACTCCCACTGAAGTGAACTGTTGCTTCCGAATTCAAATCCTGCTGCTTTCAAGCCAAGTGCAAGCGCGATAGAACCTTCGGCAATGTAATGACCGAGTTTGTCGAGAAATGTTCCAAGTGGTGAAAATGTTTGATTCCATCTGGCTACTTCGCCATCACAGCAATCGATCAGCATTTGAAGTTGCGTGAAAACGACTGGTAGCAAAAGTCCTGAAATTCCTGGAATCAGTATTGTGACTGCTGCAAGAAAACCACTTATGATCATGAGCCATGTAACGGCGTTAGCACTCATATCTAGCTTGATGAAAATTTTCGTGAGGTAGGGAGAGAATTTCCGTAAATACAAACTGCCAGCCCAGTGTTCGGCTGCTGCCCGTCCAGTCACATTTGGTGGTTGAGTAATTTCACGCAACTGCGCAATCGTTGGATTGGATGGACGATTCATTAGAGCACGAATTCAATGAGTTTCTTGACGTTGTCTTGAATATCGGCAGTGCCATCGAGCACGAGCTCGGCATTGGTTGGTGGTTCGTATTCCTGGCCCACACCGGTGAGATTTGGTAGTTGACCTGAACTTGCCTTCTTATAAAGACCCTTCGGGTCTCGCTCCTGGGCTACTTCAACCGGTGTTTTTACCCATACTTCAACGAATTCACCGTCCTCGAAAAGGGTTCGAGCCTGATCTCGGTCTTCTTTGAATGGGCTGACGAGTGCCACCAAAACAATCAAACCTGCGTCAACCATCATTTTGGCGACTTCAGATACCCTGCGAACATTCTCAGCCCGGTCTTCTTGGGTAAATCCAAGATCCTTATTCAAACCGAGTCTGAGGTTATCGCCATCGAGAATATAGGAGTGAAGGCCGTTTGCGTACAGTTGTTGATCAAGGGCGTTGGCAATAGTTGACTTTCCTGAACCTGAAAGTCCAGTGAACCACAAAACTTTGGCTTTTTGGGCTTTTTGTTTTGATCGGGCATTCTTATCAACTTCGTAGTGATGCTCTGAAATATTCGCTGAACGACGTAGTGCATGCACAACCATTCCTGCGCCGACTGTGTTCATGGTTTTACGATCAACCAAAATGAAATTGCCTGTGTTACGAGAGTTCTTGTAGGTATCGAGTGCTATTGGTGCATCAGTTGCAATTTCAACTTGACCAATTTCATTCATCTGCAAAACGCGTGCTGGTTCCCTATCCCCATTATTGATGTTGAGTTTGTGACGAATAGCGGTCACGATCGCAGGAACTTGAGTTGATCCACTAATGAGATAGTAGGAACGAGAGTGAATCATTTCATCTTCACCAAGCCACACCATGTTCGCTGTGAAGCGATCTGATGGTGGCGTGTAATTACTTTCAAGTTCGACCATGTCGCCACGTGTTGCATCAACATCTGGTTCTAACACTAAGGTGACAGCCGATTGATCTTCGGCTGATTTCAAATCGCCATCAAATGTCACAATTCGTGAAATTTTTGCTGACTTCTTCATTGGAAGAACGACAACATCATCACCAACATTAAATGTTCCACCAACCACAGTGCCGGCAACACCACGGAAATTCTCCGCACGATTAATCATCTGAACACCCATATGAGGATGGGTTAAGTTTGCTTCAAGTGTGTCCCAGTTCTGAATGTATTCAAGAAGTGTTGGACCTTTGTACCACGTCATGGCTTCACTTCGATCAACCACGTTATCGCCGGCAAGTGCGCTGACGGGAATGAAGGCGTAATCCTCAATGCCTAAGCGATTGATAGTTTCCATGAGATCTGACTGGATTTGGTTGAAAATATTCTCGTCGTAATTCACAGCATCAAGCTTGTTAATCACGACAGTAATTCGATCAACTCCCATTAGTGAACAAATAGTGAGATGGCGAAGTGTTTGTGTTCGAATGCCTCGAGCTGCGTCCACAAGCACAAGCGCGACGTCGGCACGTGAGGCAGCGACCGCCATATTGCGTGTGTATTGCTCATGTCCTGGGGCATCGGCAATGATCAATCGCCTGCCATTGAGTAAGTTCATTGAACGATATGCCACATCAATCGTGATACCTTGTTCACGTTCTGCTTCAAGCCCATCAGTGAGCAAACTGAAATCAATGTCACCAACTTTAATCGTTGAACCACTTCGTCTAACTTGTTTAGCAGTTTCTACTGTGTCATGTGGAACGCTATCTGTCTGAACAAGTAGACGACCAATCAACGTACTTTTTCCATCATCAACAGAACCACATGTCACGAGACGAACAACAGGTTTCAACATTAGAAATATCCTTCTGTCTTTTTCTTTTCCATTGAATCTTCTTTTTCACCATCAATAAGTCGTGTTGCTCGCTCACTTATCTTGACATCTAACACTTCTTCAACAATCTCAGTCAGCGTTGTTGCTGTTGATTCAACAGCAGCGGTTAGTGGGTAACAACCAAGAGTGCGGAATCGAATCATATGCATTTCAGGTTGTTCACCAGCATTCAGTGGATAGCGCTCATCGTCGATCATGATCATCTGATTGCCTCGATGAACAATAGGTCGTTCTTTGGCAAAATACAAAGGGTTTACTTTGATGTTCTCTTGCAGGATATACATCCAGATATCTGCTTCAGTCCAATCTGAAAGTGGAAAGACTCGCATTGTTTGATCCGTTGCAAGCCGAGGGTTATAGGTACGCCAGAGTTCAGGTCGTTGTTGGCGAGGATCCCATCTGTGTCCAGGTTCTCTCACACTAAAGATTCGTTCTTTTGCTCGGCTTCGCTCTTCATCTCGGCGCGAGCCACCAAAGGCCGCATCAAACCCGTATTTGTCGAGGGCCTCACGTAGCGCAACAGTTTTCATAATTCTTGTGTATTCAGAAATAGACGTATTGAAAGGAGTCACACCATCTTTCACACCATTCTGATTCGTATGGACGAGAAGATCGAGGTCTAGTTCCTTTGCCGTTTCATCCCTGAAAGAAATCATTTCCTTGAATTTCCAGGTGGTATCAATATGTAATAGTGGAAATGGGAGCTTGCCTGGAGCAAAGGCTTTACGGGCAAGATGCAATAAAACGGAGGAATCCTTACCAATTGAGTAGAGCATTACGGGTTTGCGAAAGGCCACAGCGGCTTCTCGGAAAATTTCGATTGCTTCGTTTTCCAATGCCTTGAGAACGTTGGACATTCACACACCTTTTTGTATGGATAGACCACGAGTTTATCGTAAGTAGGCTTCGGGTATGGGCTTGAGGATTACCGTTATTGGGCTTGGCTATTTGGGTGTGACCCATGCTGTTGCCTTGGTCGAATTCGGACATGAGGTCCTTGGAGTTGAGCCTGATCAATCCAAACTTGAAAGCCTTCAAAAAGGCGTGGTTCCCTTCTATGAACCTGGGCTTCAAGAAGCACTGGAGAAAGCACTTCAAACTGGCAGATTGCAGTTTTCAAAAACCCATACGGAGTTTTCAAAAACTGCCGATGTGCACTTCATCTGTGTTGGAACACCACAACAAGAAAATAGTTTTGCTGCCAATACAGATTATGTCGTTGCTGCCACGAGAGATGTAGCGAAGTTTGTTTCACCAGAGTCACTTGTCGTAGGTAAGTCCACAGTACCTGTTGGCACTGCTCACAGTTTGCAAACAGTGTTGAATGACACCGCGGGTTTTGAAGTATCCCTAGCATGGAATCCAGAGTTTCTTCGTGAGGGCACAGCACTTGAAGATTCGCGCCATCCAGATCGCATAGTAGTTGGAAGTAATCAAAAGAATGCATTCGAACGTTTACGTGAGGTCTATAAACCAGCACTTGACTCAGGTTCACCGTTTGTTGAAATGGACATTGAAACAAGTGAACTTGTGAAAGTTGCAGCAAATTCATTTCTTGCAACAAAAATCTCCTTCATCAATGCGATGGCTGAAATCGCTGAAGTAACAGGTGCCGACACAGTGAAATTAGCTGAAGCGATTGGGTATGACGAGAGGATTGGAAACAAGTTCCTTAAGACTGGTATTGGTTTTGGTGGCGGGTGTCTACCAAAAGATATTCGAGCGTTCATGGCGCGCGCCGAAGAACTTGGTGTTCAGGACGCGGTTGATTTTCTTCGCGATATTGATGCAATTAATCAGCGTAGGCGTGCTCGAGTTATCGAAATACTTGTAAGTGAATTAGGTGATCTCAAGGGTAAGAAGATTGGCATTCTTGGTGCAGCCTTCAAACCCAATAGCGATGACCTTAGAGATTCACCAGCACTACATATCGCGAATCAACTTTCAGAACGTGGCGCTACTATTGCCATTCATGATCCAAAAGCAAGTGTTGGGTTGAAAGAGCAGTATCCAACATTCAACGTCATGCAAACAGCACTGGATGTATTTCGCGGGGCCGATGCGGTTGTCCTTGCTACCGAATGGAATGAATATAGGGAGATTCAGCCTGAAATAGCCTTGGAATTGGCTTCAAATCCAGTGATTGTGGATGGGCGAAACATTCTTGATGTGAATCTATGGCTATCTGCAGGGTGGAATCTGTACGCTTTAGGACGGAACGTTCAAAGAGGAAAGCACTGATGGAAACTCCTTGGGTAACAAAAGCAGTCATCCCTGTTGGTGGCATGGGCACGCGTTTCTTACCTGCAACAAAAGCGATGCCGAAAGAGATGTTGCCACTTGTTGATCGTCCTGTTATCCAATTCGTTGTCGAAGAAGCAGTAGAAGCAGGACTTACTGATGTTCTTTTTGTTACTGGCCGAAACAAGAATGCTTTGGAAAATCATTTCGATCGCTCAACGGAGGTTGAAAACCTGCTTGAGTCTCGAGGTGATGCAAAGCAACTCAACGAAGTTATGAAAGCAACGTCACTTGCCAATATTCATTATGTTCGTCAAGGTGATGTGCTTGGACTTGGTCATGCAGTATTGAAATCACGTCAACATGTTGGTCATGAACCATTCGTGGTGTTACTTGGTGATGATGTGATGGAACTTGAAGATCATCTTCTGCGAGATATGTTAGATGCGTATCGTGAATACAACGCAACGATTATTGCATTGATTGAAGTTGAAGCGGATCAAACTCATCTCTACGGGTGTGCTGAAGTTGAAACAACAAGCGATGCTCAACTGGTGAGAATTAAGAACCTCGTAGAAAAACCACAACCGGGAACCGCGCCATCCAATCTTGCAATTATCGGTCGCTATGTCTTGAAACCTGAAATCTTTGACATACTCGAGAACACCACACCAGGTGCTGGTGGTGAAATACAACTCACGGATGCGTTGAAAGTTTTAGCGCACGATGAAACGATTGCAGGTCCCGTTTTTGGATTTATCTATCAAGGTAAGCGCTATGACACAGGTGACAAACTCGGCTACATTCAAGCATCAGTTGAAATGGCATTGAAGCGACCTGACCTTGGACCAGCACTTCGCACGTGGTTGAAACAGTTTGGCGGAGGCTGAGGGATTTGAACCCTCGATGGGCTTTAAGACCCAAACCGCATTAGCAGTGCG
>JBDLTY010000039.1:0-10734 GCA_039805585.1 Actinomycetota bacterium
GCTCGAAGGGATTCGGGCGAAAGCAACTGGCCCTAAATCCTTATCAAGATGGCGACTGATCGCATCTCGAATTCGCTCACCATACTTAATTCTTCCAGTCACCAAACTACGGCGAATTTCACCTTCAGCGCTTGCGGTTAGTAGTAATCCGACTTGATTCACTTGCCCTAATTCGTTCACACGAATCGGCACAAGGTTCAAATATGCGATAGGAAGTCTACGGCGAGCATTTTCGAAATCATCGCCCGATAACCAATTTTCTTCCAAATCGAATGCCACACTTTGTCCTAGCGCGTTATGAGTGTCCACCGCTTGCCAGAAGCAGTGTCGTGGGAGAACAAGTTTAGTTGGTAGTCGAAAAGTTCTGAGAGATTTTGTGATGTCATGACAGATTCAATTTCACCGGCGGCCAGGATCTCGCCCTGCTTGAGAAGCAATGCATGGGTCATGCTGCTGGGAATCTCATCTACATGGTGCGTAACCATGACCACGACGGGTGAGGCTGGTGAAGATGTCAGCCGATGAATTGCATTAATTAGTTGTTCCCTGCCCGAAACATCGAGACCAGCAGCAGGCTCATCAAGCATAAGTACTTCAGGGTCACTCATCATGGCACGTGCAATCAGTAATCGTTTCTTCTCCCCTTCAGAGAGTGTTACCCACCGTCGCTTGACAGAATGTTCCAAATTCCAGTCGCGTAAAAGTCGCAGAGCACGATCATTGTCCGCATCCTCGTAGGTTTCCTGCCAGGAACCAGACATCGCATACGCAGCAGTTCGAACGGCGTTCAATACATTTTCTTCATCGTCAATCAATTGGGCTGCACTTGAACTTGCTAAACCAATTCGTTGCCGCAGTTCAAACACATCAGTAAGGCCAAGTATTTCGCCAAGTACGCTTGCATACCCGCTTGATGGGTACAGCCGCGCCGCAGCAATCGCCATTAGTGTGCTTTTGCCCGCCCCATTTGGCCCGACGATAATCCAATGTTGACCTTCATTAACACTCCAGTTGATTCCCGTCAAAATTTGATTCGACTCACGGTGGAAGGTGACGTCTGCGAATTCCAAAACTGCGCTCACCCTCCTAGCCTAATCGTGACACGCGAGTGCGCTTAAAGTTAAGGTTTGTCAGTGTCAGGAACATTTCTTGTAGTAATCAGTGGTGAAGATGAACCTGGAATTACCACATCCGTCCTTCGAGGCTTACAAGCTAATGACATCATAATTGATGTTGAACAAATCAGAACTGACGGCATGCTGACACTCCATTTCGTTCTTGAATCAAAAACAGGGATTGAATCCTCCGCTCTTATGGCATTGCTGAAGATGCAGTTGCAGGCATTCAATGTTGACATTTCAGTTCATAACATCACTACACGGAGTCCTACAATGAGCGAATCACAACTTGTCGTTACGCTCATGTCACAGAAGTTGCTGGCGCATGACTTTCTCACTATCAGTTCAACGATTAGTTCATCCGGTGCAAATATTGACACTATTCGCAGGATTTCCCATTACCCAGTCACAGCGTTAGAGCTTCATGTTTCAAAGGGAAATCTGCAACAACTTCGCACCAAGCTGGGCTTTGTAGCGAATGAACAACACATTGATGTTGCTGTACAGGCAGGAAGCCTGCAACGTCGTGGGCAACACCTGATTGTCTTAGACGTTGATTCCACCTTAATCCATCAAGAGGTAATCGATCTGCTAGGTAAAGAGGCAGGGGTGGAGGACGAAATATCAAGGATCACTGAGCGGGCAATGCGTGGCGAGTTGGACTTTGCTGACTCACTTCAACAGCGAGTTGCGCTACTGCGAGGCCTTGATGCCCATTTGTTATCGGGTTTACGTGAGAAGATCACTTTAGCTCCAGGTGCCAAAACCCTGTGTCGTGTCCTGAAATATCTTGATTACAGGATTGCCCTTGTGTCAGGAGGGTTCAGTTTTATTGTGAGTGAACTCGCCGACGAATTACATGTTGATGCCTTTCGGTCAAACACGCTTGAAGTGCAAGATGGCGTTCTCACTGGAGGGCTGGTTGGGCCGATAATTGACAGGGAGTCCAAAGCCCAGTCGCTCAAAGAACTTGCTGGGGAATTTGGTATTCCACTTGAGCGAACCATTGCTGTAGGTGATGGTGCTAATGACATTGATATGCTCAATACAGCCGGACTTGGAATTGCCTTCAACGCAAAACCTCTTGTACGAAAACAAGCAGATACCAGCCTAAACGTTCCCTATCTTGATTCTTTACTCTACCTACTCGGAATTACACGATCAGAAATCGAGCAAGTAAATTTAGAACTTGGTGCGTCTAGTTTTCCTTCACTTGATACAAATTAAGCACCTTTACGTTCGCTGAATTCTCATCAATCTCGAGTAACACCCACTCAGAAGGTGCAAGGTCAATCCGTTGATCTAACAATGAAGAAATAGTCTGGCTAATCGCGGGGTTATGACCAATAATTATCAAGTTTGCGAATCTATTATTTTCAATTATTTCGAAATACGACTCGAGATCAGCATTGTAAAGTTCTGCGACCTGTTGACATGCATCATCAAGGTGAAGATAGCTACTGATGATATTCCAGGTTTCAAGTGTTCGTAGGGCTGGACTGACAAGCGATAAGAAATCTTTGAGGTCAATGTCACGCAATTTATCCGCTGCACGCCGTGCATGTTCTTTTCCAATATCAGTCAATGGTCTTTCAAAGTCTGATGCAGCAAATTGAGCGGCATCAGAGTGACGAACAAACAGTATCCGCATTTCAGCCCATGACAGCGTGCACGCCACCGTCACAGTGAATCACTTCTCCGGTTGTCTTTGGCAACCAATCGCTCATGAGTGCTATGCAGGTCTTTGCCGTAGGAATTGGATCCAGAGAATCCCAGCCAAGTGGTGCTCTGTCATTCCAGATACTTTCAATCCGGTGAAAATCAGGGATGCCTTTTGCTGCTATTGAACCTAGAGGACCTGCGGCTACCATATTGACTCGAACACCATATTCACCAAGATCCCTGGCTAAATAACGTCCGGTTGATTCCAAGGCAGCCTTAGCAACACCCATCCAGTCGTAGATTGGCCAAGCAACTTTCGCGTCAAATGTAAGACCCACGACACTTGCGGAATTTGAAAGCATCGGCTTAACCGCCATCGTCAAACTTTTCAACGAAAATGCACTTACTTGTAATGCTGTAGCCACATCGCTCCATTGTGTGTTCAAGAAATTTCCACCAAGCGCTTCTTTTGGTGCGAATGCGATGGAATGAAGAACACCATCAAGTTCAGATACGTGGGGCGAGAGTCTGCTCGCAAGTGTGGATAAATGCTCTTCGTCAGTCACATCAAGTTCCAAAACTTCCACTGGCTTAGGAAGTTTTTCGCAAACGCGCTTTGTTAACGACAATCCACGACCAAAGCCAGTAACCACCACATTTGCACCTTGCTCCTGGGCAAGTCGCGCAACTTCATACGCAATCGACATTTGAGTTAGCACGCCAGTAATCAAAAAGTTCTTGCCTTCAACTATACCCATCAGTGCCCCATCCCTAATCCGCCATCAACTGGAATTACCGCGCCAGTGATGTAGCGCGCATTCATAGAGGTAAGAAAATACGCAGATTCGGCAATCTCTGCCGAACTCGCATAACGATTAAGTGGGATTGAACTCATGATTTTTGTTCGCTGCTCTTCTGTCAAAACAGACGTCATGTCTGTCTCCACAAAACCAGGCGCAAGAACATTCACGGTGATACCTCTTGAACCCACTTCGCGCGCAAGGCTTCGTGCCGCACCAATTAGACCACTTTTGCTCGCCGCATAATTCACCTGCCCTGCACTACCTAACAGCCCTACGACGCTGCCAATAAAGAGAATCGAGCCTTGTTTAGCTTTGAGCATAGGTGTAAGTGCGTGTTGAACAAACCTCAACGATCCAAGTAGGTTCGTCTCAATCACGCCTTCTAGCGCTTCATCAGCCATCCGCATGAACAGTCCATCTTGCGTGATGCCAGCATTGGCAATGAGGGCCGTTGGCGTTCCAAATTGATTCAAGGCGGAGTCGACGGCCGCCTTTATGGAGTCATTGGATGAGACATCGCAGACGATTGCGTTGCATCCCTCTGGAGCTTGACCATTTCGCGAAAACACCACGACAGTGTCTCCCGCGTCTTTGAAACGCATAGCGATTTCGGCGCCAATACCTCGATTTGCGCCAGTTATGAATAACGTTTGAGCCATTGTCTCTCCCAGTGGCGAAATCTACCCTGCTGAGGCAGCATTCATGCTTAGGCTTGAAGTTCCTTGCCAGATTCATAGTCGTAGCGTTCTGACTGGATGCGATTTTCACGACCCGCATTTGCTATCACTACCGCTATCCAGGGCAAAACAAGAGAGCCAACGAGGAAGATCCACTGCAGGATGCCTTGAGAGATGAGGGCTAGGCCAAAACACAGCATTCTGATTGCCATAGACCACATATAGCGTTTGCTACGGCTCTTTTGATCACTGGAAAGCGATAAGCCAGCACCACTAATTTGGTATATCTTCGACTTTGCCATTACCCCACCTTAGATGATGGGAAGGAAGTTAGCATTTTGCATAGAGTGGCCAGGTGAAACCATATCAACGCATTATTGCCTTGACACTTGCCTTGATAGTGGTCCTGCCCATCAGTTTCCTTGCGGCTAATTGGCAACTGTCACGGCATCAAGAACGCGAAGAAAGAAATCAACTGATTCTAGATGCCCGAGTCGCAGAGCCGAGGGATGTACAGGAATTCAAAGGTGAAAGTCCATCGGAGTACACACCTGTGAGAATTTCAGGGGTTGCAAACGACGAAAATGGACTTTGGCGGCGACAAATTCTGAACGGGATGCCTGGGTTTACCGTGTTACAAAATTTCCTACTTGAAGATGGATCGACCGTCACCGTCGCTTTAGGCTGGAGCCAAACTCCTGAAATTGCTACGGATCTACTCACACTCGAGCAACCCTTTGTTGCCTACGTTCGTTATCCGACTGCTAGAGGAACTAGCCCAACAGATGTTCCAAGTGGTCAATTCAATTATGTTTCTGAATTAATGAGTGATGATTTTCTTTTCTATGCGCAGCTAAAAAACGCTCCAGACAACCTAAAGACAATTGGCTTACCAGAGGTTGAGGCAGGACCACATCTTGGATATGTAGGACAATGGATTTTGATTGGAATTACATTTTTTGTTCTCTATGTTCTTGCCTTACGGAGGATTCGGGAGAATCACGCCAAAGAAATTAAATCGTGATAATCCTGATTCCAAAAATCTTCAATTCCGTCAGGAAGGACAAGCACACGTTCTGGTTCTAATGCTTCCACCGCACCTTGATCGTGTGTAACGAGGACAATTGCTCCCTCGTACTCAGCAATTGCACGAAGGATTTCTGCTCGACTGACAGGATCCAAGTTATTTGTCGGTTCATCGAGAAGCAACACATTCGCACCTGAAACTACGAGGCTTGCCAGTGCAAGTCTCGTCTTTTCTCCACCTGATAAAACACCTGCCGGCTTGAAGACATCATCATTGGCGAAGAGAAAGGAGCCCAACAAAGTTCTTGCCTGTTGTTCAGTCAGATGTGGGCTTTGTTTCAATAGGTTTTCAAGCACACTCAGCGAGGTGTCCAACGTCTCGTGTTCTTGAGCGTAGTAACCGATTTTCGCACCATGACCTAAAACCACTTCCCCTACATCTGGAGTGTCAATAAAAGCAAGCAATCGAAGTAACGTGGTTTTGCCCGCTCCATTGAGCCCAAGCACAACAATCCGAGACCCTCTATCGACTGCTAGGTCTACTGCAGTAAACACCTCATCGGAACCATAAGCCCTGGTGAGCCCGTTGGCGGACAGTGGAACTTTCCCACAAGGATCTGGTGTTGGAAATTTGATTCTTACCTTTTTATCTGAAACTGTAACTTCATCTAATGAACTTACAAGGGATTCAGCCCGCCGCAGCATCGTTTGTGCGGCACGCGCCTTACTGGCTTTCGCTCGAAACCTGTTCGCTTGATCAACCAGTGTTTGAGCCTTGTTCTCCGCATTCATTCGTTCACGTTTACGTCGACGTTCATCTTGTTCGCGTTGCTGTAAGTAGTGATGCCACGAAAGGTTGTACACATCGATAGTGCAACGAATCGCATCAAGATACAAAACCCTGTTCACAGTTTTCTCAAGCAACGACACATCGTGAGTAATCACGATGATTGCGCCCGGATACGTAGCTATGAATCCAGTCAGCCACTGAATTGAATCGCTATCAAGATGGTTTGTGGGCTCATCAAGAATTAATGTTGTTGCCTTCGAAAAAAGTATCCTTGCAAGTTCGACTCTTCGGCGCTGCCCACCAGATAAGGTTTCAAGTGGCTGGCCCAGCGCTTTGAGGCTGAGTCCAAGACTGAGCGCAATTGCGTTTGCCTCTGATTGTGCTGCATATCCACCTGCAAGTATGAATTGGGATTCAGCTCTTTCGTACTCAGCACTAGCTTTTTCAAAAGTCGAGGTGTCGGCCATATTTTGCATTGCGTTCTGCATTTTGGCTACATACTTATCGATATTTCGTACAGAAAGAATTCGATTGATTGCAGTGATCGACAAATCTCCAGTCCGGGGATCTTGAGGAAGATAGCCAATATCTCCTGACACCTGAACTTCACCGAACGTTGCCTGCATGTTGCCCGTGAGAACTTTGGTGAGGGTGGTTTTCCCCGCGCCATTTCTTCCAACTAAGCCAACTTTGTCGCCCGCAGCTACTCTGAAGTTTACGTCAGACATCAGCACACGCGCGCCGATTCGAATTTCTAGATCATGTACTGAAATCACAATGTCTAGATGTTAAACCCAAGTGCGCGCATCATTTCTCGACCATCTTCGGTGATTTTATCTGGACCCCATGGTGGCATCCACACCCAGTTGATGCGAAAGTCTGCAACATGGCCGTCAAGAGCAGCCCGTGTTTGATCCTCGATAACATCAGTGAGCGGACAGGCAGCAGAAGTTAACGTCATGTCTATTGTGGCAACTTTATGCTCATCGAGATGAACACCGTAGACCAATCCAAGATCGACAACATTAATCCCTAGTTCTGGGTCAACGACATCTTTCATGAGTTCCAACAGGTCCTCATCTGAAGGGATTTCGTCAGCACGCAGTTGGTTCAAGTCATTCATCGCTACTCCTCATATCTTGTATCAGTGCATCCTTGAGAGCCATCCAGGGCAAGAGGGCACACTTAACTCGCGCTGGGAATTGGCTCACACCGACAAATGCAATCGCATCTGCCAAACTTTCATCGTCATCCGTTCCCTGCCCTTTGGACTGCATCAGGGCTAAGAATTCTGCTTCTAGTTCAAGTACGTAATTGGGATTCTTGCCACTCACAAGTTCCCACATCATCGATGCGCTTGCCTGCGAAATCGAACAACCGGAATTCTCATACGAAACCACAACTTCATTGTTTACGATTGCAAGCCTCAGAGTTATCTCATCTCCGCACGTGGGATTCACATGATGGACTTCTTTTGAAAATGTTTCAGCTAATCCTCGACCTTGAGGGTGGCGATAATGCTCGAGAATGATTTCTTGGTACAAGTTATCAATACTCATGCTACACCGAAGTATCGAATTGAGTGCTTCACTGCATCAATGAACTTAGCGACATCCGTTTCATCATTGTAGAGATAGAAAGATGCTCTCGTTGTTGCAGGTACATTGAAATAAGTACAAACTGGCCAGGCACAATGGTGGCCAACTCGTACTGCGACGCCTTGCTCGTCTAAAACTTGCCCTACATCATGCGCGTGTATGTCTTTAACCGTAAACGAGATAATTCCACCTCGATCAATCATCGTTGTCGGTCCTATAATTTGAACTTCATCAATATCGTCTAAACCAGCGAGGGCAAGTTCTGTAAGTTTCAACTCGTGTTGGTGAATTGCTTCCATACCAACTTGTTTGAGATAGTGCACCGCGGCGGCTAAACCGATTACATCCGCTGCGGCTTGCGTTCCAGCTTCAAATCGCTGTGGAGCACGGGCATAGGTGCTTTGTTCCATGGATACTTTTTCAATCATCGAACCACCTGTTAGAAACACAGGCGCATGATGGGGGTTCTTTATGTAAAGCACCCCAACTCCAGAGGGTCCAAGCATTTTATGACCACTGAATGCTAAGAAGTCCACGTTGATTGATCTAACGTCGATGCCAAGATGCGGAACGGACTGACACGCATCAAGGAGCGTTAGAGCTCCCACCTGTTTTGCTCGTTTGATGATTTCGGTGACATCATTCACTGTACCCAAGATGTTGCTTTGATGGACAAATGAAACGATGCGTGTTCTTGGAGTAAAGAGAGCGTCAAAGGCACTTGTATCCAGCCTTCCCTCACCAGTGATTGGAATGTACTTCAAAACCGCACCAGTTTTGAGTGAAAGTTCTTGCCAAGGAACCAAGTTGGCATGGTGTTCCATTTGAGTGACAAGAATTTCATCTCCTTCATGCAGGACAAATTCCTGATTCAACTCAGAAATACGACGACTTGCTTTGATTGATTCATTGAGAAACATGTATGCGACGGCGTTAATGGATTCCGTTGCATTTTTTGTGAAACTAATTTGCTCTACTTCAGCTCCAATAAAGGCGGCAATCGTTTCCCGAGCCTCTTCAAACTGGACAGTTGCGGCTTCCGCAAGTGCATGCGCGCCACGATGAATTGCAGCATTCGACTCTTGATAGAAACGATCAATCGCTTCTATTACTGATGTGGGTTTTTGACTTGTTGCCGCTGAATCTAGATAGACCAATTCACGATTTGCCCGAACCGTTTTGTTGAGGATCGGGAAATCGCTCTTGATTGCGGCAACATCAATCATACTTTAACTGCGAACTGTTCGTATCCTGCGTTATCAATTGCTTCAGCTAATTCTGGTCCACCTTCAGCGACAATTTTTCCATCCATAATGACATGAACCTTGTCGACTGGAATTTGTCTCAGCAAACGAATGGTGTGGGTAATGAGCACAACACCCATACCAGTGTCGGCCTTGATTCGATTTACTCCGTCAGAAACGATTTTCAATGCATCTACATCCAAGCCAGAGTCAGTTTCATCAAGCACAGCGAATTTAGGCTTGATCAGTTCTAACTGCAGAATTTCATGACGCTTTCGCTCTCCCCCGGAGAAACCTTCATTAACATTTCTTTCGGAGAATGCCGGATCAATCGACAGGCCTTGCATTGCGCCTTTCATTTCAGCGACCCATTCACGTAATTTAGGCGCTTCGCCACGCAACGCAGTTACAGCAGTTCGAAGGAAGTTGCTGACGGAAACTCCGGGCACTTCAACTGGATGCTGCATAGCTAAGAAGAGGCCTGCTTTTGCTCGTTCATCTACGCCAAGCTCAAGAATATTCTCACCGTCGAGCAAAACTTCACCGTCAGTGATTTCATAACGAGGATGCCCTGCAATGCTGTAGGCGAGTGTGGATTTTCCAGAACCATTTGGCCCCATGATGGCATGGGATTCGCCACTGCGAATCGTGAGATTTACGCCTTTCAGGATTTGTTTCGTTTCATCTTCCATAACAACCTGTACGGAAAGATTCTTGATTTCTAGAGTGCTCATTTTTCGCCTATCTTTATTGAGATGACAGCCGAATCGCCATCACCGGTCACGGTTGTTTCATATGTCGTTAGTGCTTCAGATGCTGGAGGGGTTTGTACAGAACCGTCTCGTACATCAAATACTGCGCCGTGCGCCCAGCATTCAATCCGGCAACCAGTCAAGCTACCTTCACTGAGCGAAACTTCTGCGTGTGTACAGGTATCGTTGACCGCAAAAATTCCCTCTTCAGTTTTTACTATCAGAATGTCTTGGTGTTCAAGCGTTACTTTCTTCATGTTTCGAGAAGCAAGGTCTGACACAAGACATGCCTCAACCCAATTACTCATTGAACATCCCATCAAATCGTGGATCGGAGTTGCCTAATCGTCGCTCCACTCCAGCAATCATCCTGGCGCGAATGTCCTCATCTGGAATTCGACTGATGACATCAGCGAGAAACCCTCGAACAACTAGTCGTTTCGCTTGAACTTCAGGTACACCACGTGACATCAGATAGAAAATCTGTTCATCATCAAATCGCCCAGTTGCAGCGGCATGACCGGCGCCTTGAATGTTTCCAGTTTCAATCTCAAGATTCGGCACCGAATCAGCTCGTGCACCCTCTGTTAGTAAAAGGTTACGATTCAATTCGTAGGTAGATGTTCCAAGTGCATTACCTCGAATCAAAACATCTCCTACCCAAACTGAATGAGCACCATCACCCTGTAATGCACCCTTGTACATCACATCGCTTGTGCAGTGATCAACTGCGTGATCAACAAACAATCTGTGCTCATGATGCTGTCCTGCATCAGTGAAATAGCCACCTGTCAACACAGCATTTGCACCAGAACCCGTAAAACGAACTGTTGTCGCTAAACGTACAAGATCGCCACCAAGCGTTATCACTACATGGTTGAGCGTTGAATCCTTTGCAAGTGAGAATGCATGCTGACCTGCAGTAACTGCTGTTAACTCTGTATCAACGATAGACACAACGGTGATGTTTGCTCCTTCTGCCACTTCAAACTCAAGGGCAAGCGACATCGCTCCCGCACCTGTGTGATTCAAAATCACAATCCCTTTTGAATACGATTCAAAGC
>JBDLTY010000040.1:0-9966 GCA_039805585.1 Actinomycetota bacterium
GTACACAACAAAATAGGCGTCCAATTTCCTTCCCCGCGCAGATACTTCACAACTTCAATTCCGTCTGGAGCAGGAATACCAACATCAAGCACAATGCATGCCGGCTGCAATTCACGTGCCGCTTTAATGGCTCCCACGCCGTCAAATTCAACGTGGACCCCAAATCCGGACTTCTGTAGATACATCCGCTGGATATCAGCTATCGCTTTCTCGTCTTCAACGATGAGTACAAGTCCACTGATTTCGTCGTTCATAGCCATAGTTTGAGGGTTCAGTTACAAATATTCTTCATTGGAACGTCAATTAAGCGTCAGAATTTGGAAATTGACCAAGTCCCGCCATTTGCATGAGTTTTCCAACCACTGCAGAGAGGGCTAACAAGAAGAATCCCAATCCAACAATCAGGAGATTTCCGATGATTGTTCCAAACCCTCCTACGAGAAAGGCAACAATTGCAATAATGACAGCAGTCCAAGCCGCAGGAGTATTACCGTGGTGTGATCGCTTTGAACTCATGAGTCCTCCGAATCTGAGTCTACTGTAGGGTCAATCCCAGCATCGAGTAAAGTCCAAGAATCACCCTTGGTTTTTGCATAGGTGCGATTTTCTTTCCAAGTTGAACGAGATTCGCGCACTTTCTTGAGCCATAGCAGGGTGAGAAGTGCCAATGTCAGCGAACTAGCACTTTTCAACACTGCCACTACCCCTTCGTTTGCAGCATAGTCAAGCATCACAGTCACAGCTTCGGCAACAAACAGTAGCACCAAGATTGATCCATATATCGTGATTCCAGTTTGCTTGACAAGTAGCGAAAGAAGAGCAAAAACCAAAGTCAACATCGAAATGATAGTCGAGAGATTCGAGACAACTCCGATGGCGGCGAACAAGACCGAAAGAAGCCAATTGATGATGGCCAAACCCACAAGAATCATCGTCGACTTGACGCGGTTCATATCAGATATCTTTCAGCGCATTTGCGTGAGCGATTGCACGAAGTGCCGCGCTTGCTTTATTCACACACTCTTCAAATTCCGATTCAGGGTCACTATCGGCAACTATTCCCGCTCCAGCTTGAACAAAACCTTTTCCGTTTTGAATGAGCGCTGTCCTGATAGCGATTGCTACATCCATGTTGCCAGCGAAATCGAAATAGCCCACCACACCGCCATAGAGTCCACGGCGAGTCGTTTCTAGCTCTTCTATGATTTGCATGGCTCTTGGCTTCGGTGCACCACTGAGCGTGCCTGCTGGAAATGTTGCCTTCAAAACGTCTATAGCGTTTTTCCCAGAAGCAATGTGACTGTTCACGCGAGACACGAGATGCATCACGTGTGAATACTTCTCGATCTGCATAAATTGTGGGACATCAACTGATCCAGGCTTCGAAACTCTACCCAAATCATTTCTACCTAAGTCAACTAACATCAAGTGCTCTGCACGCTCTTTCACATCAGATAACAGGTTAGCCTCATTGAAATCATCCTCGAGGTGTGTTGCACCACGCTTTCTGGTTCCTGCTATTGGATGCATCTCAATTTCTTGATTTCTTAGTTTGACTAATGCTTCTGGGCTTGAGCCAACAACATCAAACCACACTGACTGGGTATCATTGATTTCATGTCCAAATCGAAGGTAGTACATGTAAGGACTTGGGTTTTGTGCCCGTAACATTCGATACACATCAAACGAATCGCAAGCAACATCACATTCAAATCGCTGTGAGAGAACGATCTGAAATGCATCCCCAGCCTGAATGTATTCTTTTGCTTTCAGCACATTCGCAACATACGTCTCTTTACTGGTATTTGACTGAATAGTGAAGTTAACATCATTTTCAGTACTACTTAATCGCACTGAATTGAGGTGTCGCGCTTTTTCAAGCATTGAATTCACGCGCGAACAAGCATCCTCGTATGCCCACTGTAGTCGTTCTGATGTTGAGTCATAATTTATCGCGTTTGCAATAACCCAGAGTGTGCCCTCCCAATGATCAATCACTGCAAGATCAGAACTCAAGAGCAACGCAATCTCCGGTGTGTCCAATTCGTTGAGGTTTTTCTTTCCAATATTCTCAAGCCAACGCACTGCATCGTATGAAATCATGCCGACAAGTCCACCTGTGAAAGGTGGAAGTTCACTTGTAGCTTCAGTTTGTAAGAGTGCGAGCAGATTCTCTAGTACGTCAAATCCATTACCTTCTAAAGATAAGCCAACAGGAATCTCACCCTGAATAGAGCACTCGCCATCTTTAACAATCAATGCACTCTTTGAATTCACCCCAATAAAGGAGTACCGAGACCACGTTTTTCCGCTTTCCGCCGACTCTAACAAAAACGTTCCAGGGCGATTTTCGGCAAGTGCTTGATACAGTGCAATTGCGGTATATCCATCGGCGAGTACCTTCGCAACGACTGGAATGACCCGACGAGTATTGGCAAGTGCCGCAAAGTCTTGAAATGTGGGTTGAATGTTTCCCGATGGGTGCGATGAATACATTACCGTCGTCCTAATTCATTGATTGCATCGCCAAGTGTGAAACGCCCATACTGAAGTGCTGTGCCTACAACAACACCATGAACACCCGCATCTCGAAGGTGGAGAATTTCGACAATTGACGAGATTCCGCCTGAAGCAATCACATTCACACCGAAATCTTTCACCATTTGAGAATAGAAATCGATTCGGACTCCTTTCATAGTTCCATCCCTATGAGCATCCGTTACGACAATCGTTTTGCAGCCATTTGAAACCAACCATTGGACTTCGTTGGCCAAAGAACCGTAACTCAATCCACTGGCTCTCGATACTACTTGTTCGCCATCAACATCAACAGCTACAGAAATATCTGGTATTTCGCTGGCAAGAATGTCTCGCAGATCGGATTTATCCGCTAAATAATCTGGTGCAATGTTGATTCGATCCGGCGCCATTGCACGTGCACGTTCAAAAGACTCTCTATCGCGAATTCCTCCAGATAATTGAACTTTTTGCTGTGAGGCATTAATAATCCCTTGCAGTAACTCGTGATTCGAACCTCGTTGATATGCCAGATCTAAATCAACAAGATGGATCCAATTGATGCCTGGCAGGTCATAGTGCGAGATGACTTCTTCAACAGATTCAAATCCACTGCCTGGCCCTCTCGCTACCGTCCCATTGGATATATCAAGAGCGGGGTAAATCTCGAATCTATTAGTGGTCACTTTCGTCATGCTCCTGCTGTTGTCCATGCGAAAGCCCCGAAACAGTAACAACTACTTGAATAATGGCAGGTAAGACAAAAATTGCACCTAATGTTCGCAGTTCCAAACCCGCATCAGCTTTTAAATCTGTAATCATCTCTAACGGACGTATGAATTGACCCGCAAGCGCTACCCCAATTGAGAGAACTGTCGAATAGATAGCTACGGCGAGTTGAAACCCAAAACCTGACTGCCACCACGACCGCTGATACACGATTGCAACCACTGCACCAAGCACAAACATGAGAAAGGCAAAGAGAAAGTCCGCAATGAAGAAATTGCTATTTCTTTCAACGTAGTAGACACACGTTCCCTCATTCACAAAACATTCTGCGTACGGTGCCCTCCAGATCCATACAATCGCTACAAGGATGGCGCCGAACGTCAAAACGACCACGCCTTGAGTTGATTTGGAAAGAGTTGAAAGTTTCATAAGCAATTTGGGCCTAACAGTGCTTTGAGGTCGCCAAAAAACGCGGGAGTTGGTTCAACTCGGAAACTCTCACTGATTTTCAGAGCTGTCACACGAGAACCGTTGATGAGACGAAATTGCACTTCGGTACTCCCTGCATGATGATTCAAAATCTCCTTCAGCCGATTCAAAAGTTCTGGGTTGAGGGCACCTGCCATAATGTTAATCACAACGGGATGTTGCGTCCCTGAAACATCTAGAGGCCGGAAATCGAGCGCTATGAGCTTTGGTGATTCCGCCTCACGCTTATCGACTTTGGCATTTACTGCCACAATCGAATCTTCAACAAGTAAGCCCATGTGTTCAGCATAGACATTTGAAAAGACGAGTATTTCAACATCACCACTTAAATCTTCGAGCGTGATACTTGCATAGGTGCTCCCATTTCGCCTCGTCGTCTTGCGTACAACTTCTCGTATCAACCCAGCTAAGCCAACAATTGAACCATCAGGCTGTTCGAGGCAATCAACAACAGCTGTGTCACTTGCTTCAGCGACGATGTGTTCTATGCCGTGCAGCGGATGGTCACTGACATATAGTCCAAGCATTTCTCGCTCAGCGGAGAGCAAGTCGCTGCGATCCCATTCATCAATACTGATATCGAGTTTTACACCTTCAGCCACTTCATCCTGCTCAGTGTCAATCTCATCATCGCCGAACAATGACACGAAGCCTGCGTCCTTTTCCCTGCGTCGCTCAATAGTCACATCAATGGCTTCGGCATGAATCAGCGTTAACCCTTTTCGTGTCTGTCCTAACGAATCAAACGCACCAGCTTTAATCAAGCTTTCAACAAGGCGCTTATTGAGTGCTACCTGTTCGACTCGTGAGATGAAATCGAGAAACGACGAGAAATTTCCTGTCTCTTGTCTGGTTGCTACAATACTTTGCACCACGTTCGTGCCAACATTACGAATAGCAGTGAGCCCAAAGCGAATTGTTTTGTCAATGGGGGTAAAGTCCGCAAACGATTCGTTCACATCTGGTGGCAGCACTTGCAGTCCCATTCGGCGGCACTCCGCCAAATACACCGCAAGTTTTCCGCGATCATCTTTTACTGAAGTTAAGAGTGCTGCCATGTACTCTGCCGGATAGTTCGCCTTTAGATACGCGGTCCAATAGGAAACTAATCCATAAGCTGCAGCGTGAGACTTGTTGAATGCATAATCTGCAAAAGGCTCTAGCGCGCTCCACAACTTGTCAATTGCCGCATCGGAAAACCCACGCTCTTTCATACCATTTTGAAAACGAACGCGTTCCTTCTTCAATATTTTTTGATCTTTCTTACCCATTGCTTTTCGGAGTAAATCTGCTTCTGCTAACGAGTATCCAGCTAATTGCTGTGCAATCGCCATAACTTGTTCTTGGTAGACAGTCACTCCAAAAGTTTCGGCCAGAATTGGTTCAAGTGCATCCGCTAAGTCAGGGTGAATCGGTTCAATTTTCTTACGCTTATTCTTGCGGTCGGCATAGTCGTTATGAGCATTCTCACCCATCGGACCCGGACGGTAGAGCGCAAGGACTGCGGCAATATCTTGAAATGATGTTGGACCAAGTGATTTCAACAGTGAGCGCATCTGAACTCCATCAAGCTGAAACACACCAAGCGTTTCACCTCGGGCTAGTAGTTCATACGTTGCCTTATCAGTTAATGGCAAATCTTCTAAAACGATTTTTGTACCATAATTTCTTTCGATTATTTCAAGGCAATCATCCATGATTCCAAGGTTTCGAAGCCCCAGAAAATCCATCTTCAGTAGTCCGAGTTTTTCACACACGACCATGTCGTACTGCGTGATGATTGTGCCTTCGTTAGGACGTTTCATCAATGGCAGGATTTCCATCAGAGGTTTCGATGAAAGTATGACCCCTGCTGCATGAGAACCATATTGCCGTTTTGCACCCTCCATACCGCGAGCAGTATCAATAATCTTTCGTAAATCTTCCCGCGATTCATAAAGTTTGCGGAACTCTTGCGCTTCTTTGTAACGCTTACTTGACGGATCGAAAATCTCTGACAACGCCATTTCTTTACCCATGACGGCAGGTGGCATTGCTTTTGCCAATTCATCGCCAGCGCTGTACGGCATTTCTAGGATTCGCGCTGCATCGCGTATTGCAACCTTCGCCTTAATCGTTCCGAAGGTAATGATTTGGGCAACCCGATCCGAGCCATACTTTTCAACTGCATACTCAATCATCTCGCCACGTCTGGCATCATCAAAATCAATATCAATATCAGGCATAGAGATACGTTCAGGGTTTAGGAATCTCTCAAAAAGTAGTCCGTGTTCTATCGGGTCAAGCTCTGTAATACCAAGCGACCAGGCAATGAGCGCACCTGCTGCTGAACCACGACCTGGACCCACACGAATTCCTACACTTTTGGCATGTCGAATGAGGTCAGCGACCACGAGAAAGTATCCGGGGAAATTCATTCTGGCAATAACTTCTAATTCGTATTCCGCGCGCGCTTTGTACTCCTCGGGTAATGCTCGACCAAGTTTCGCAAAGCGCGCTTCAAGTCCTTGTAAGACAAGTTGCTTCAAATATGAGTTTTCATCGTGTCCGGCTGGCACTTCAAAGACTGGTAAGAGATTTTGATTTTCGACAAATTCGACATTGCATCGCTCGGCAATCACGAGTGTACTTTGAATTGCCCCTGGAATCTCAGCAAAGAGCGCATTCATTTGATCAGCAGTTTTAAGGTAGTACTCTTCTGATTCAAACCTCCAGCGTTTTGGATCTGCAACGTTGGCATTCGTTTGAACGCATAAGAGCGCATCATGACTGACTGCATCTTCAGCGCGGACGTAATGCAAATCATTAGTTGCAACTAATGGAATATTCAATTCCTTTGAGATTCGCAAAAGCCCTTCTCGCACCCGCTTCTCTATGGAAAGCCCGTGCTCCATAACTTCAACGAAGTAATTGCCATCGCCAAAGAGGTCTCGATAGTCGGCCGCCGCCTGAAGTGCTCGGGGGAAGTTATCGGCAAGTAGCCACTTCTGTACTTCACCTGAGGGACATCCAGTGGTTGCAATAATGCCTTTTCCATAGAGTTCAAGTAACTCGCGATCGAATCGAGGCCATTTCCCATACTGACCTTCAATTGAAGCAAGCGATGCAATCTTGAAAAGGTTGTGCATACCTTCAGTAGTTTCCGCCCACATCGTCATGTGTGTGTAATTCAATTTTCCAACGCTCAGCGTGCCACCCTCTTCGGTGTTTTCATTTATTTGAGCATCAAATTCAAAGGGGCCTTTATTGAAGCGACTACCGACTGGAAGGTAGTACCCTTCCATTCCAATGATGGGCTTGATTCCTGCATCTTTTGCAGCTTTATAGAATTCAAATGAGCCAAAGAGGTTTCCATGATCCGTAATTGCAATCGCTGGCATTTCAAGGTCTGCTGCCGCTTGTGTCAGTTGTCGGAGGTTCGAAAGCCCATCGAGGATTGAATATTCAGTGTGATTGTGAAGGTGAACAAAATTACTCGACACTCACATTCCCTTCAATTCAGGAGGACACACTACAAGTGCAATCAGCCCATAAATGCGAAATCTGGGTGGCTCCCTTTGGTGTCCACCCAGATTCGCTACGGTTTATTCGTTGCCGCGAAGAATTGCCAGCAATCGTAAGATTTCAATGTACATCCAGATCAATGTCACCATCAATCCAAAGGCAAGTCGCCATTCAAAATCAGCATCTAACCCAAGTTGAGCTGCCTGTTCAATATCAGCAAAATCAAGCACGAGTGTCACTGATGCTAGGCCAACACCAATGAGTGCGATGAGCCACCCGAATCCCGATGTATAAGCAGATGATCCCGTAAAGACTGCGACCAAAAGGTTGATGATTGCAAATCCCATGTAGCCAAGAAGTGCAAACGTCAAAATTTGACGAAACTTTGAGGTTACGCGAATCCACTGTTGACGGTAAGCCACAAACATGATTCCCGCAGTAACCAGCGTTGCACCTAGTGCTGTCATAACAATTCCGTCGTAGACAGTTTCAAAAACCAATGAGATACCACCCACAAAAATTCCTTGTGCAACCGCATACGCAAGCATGGCGCCGACACGAACCTTCTTGCTAAATGTCGCAAACAGTGCAAGGCCTAAACCAACGAGCATCGCTGGGAAAATAAGACCTACGAGTTGAAGTTGCCACGTGATGATTGCTGATACGAAGAAAATCGCAAATAGCGTCATCGTGCGGTTGAGCGTACCTTCAATTGTCATCGTGCGAGTTGACACCTTTGGTACTTCAATACCTGCAGGTGAGTACTCAACATTGCTTAGTGCTCTATTGAGAACCGGGTTCGACATATATCCTCCTTTAAGGATGTAAAACGCCTTTCACTAGTGGAATATTCCACCTGAATCCTGACATTTCCGCTATGCCAAGGCGTCCAATGCGGAAAAAAGTTCCTCACTGAGGGTGATTTGCCCCGCTTGGCAGTTCTCATCTAAGTGAAGTACGGATGAAGTGCCTGGAATGGGGAGCATGACCCTTGATTTCTTCAGCAGCCAGGCTAATGCCAACTGAGAAGCGGTGTGTCCTGACTTGATGCTCAAATCTCGCAATTTCGTTGTAACGGCTTCGATATCTGCCCCACCGAGTGGGAACCACGGTATGAAGCCAATGTTGTGATCTTCACAATACTTGAGCACATCATCCGAACCTCGAAGTGCGATGTTGTAGAGGTTTTGCACCGTTGCAATTTCAACAATTGTCGAGGCCTCTTGGATTTGAGCCACACTTACTTCAGACAATCCAACATGATGAATCTTTCCTGCATCTTGCGCTTCTTTCAGAACACCTAATTGGTCAGCGAGTGGAAAGCCATCGTCGATTCGATGCAACTGATACAAGTCAATTGTCTCCACTTTAAGTCTGCGTAAGGACATCTCAATACACTGTTTGAGATACGCGGGATGACCGCACGCAGCCCATTGACCGGGGCCTTGACGAGTTAATCCACCTTTGGTTGCAATCACAACGCCACGATATGGTCGAAGTGTTTCTGCAATTAAGATTTCAGAAACTTCTGGGCCATACGAATCGGCCGTGTCAATAAAGTTCACGCCATTGGCAACTGCGCGTCGAAGCACTGCCTTCGCAGAGTCGATGTCTTCAGGATAATCCCAAATTCCAGCTCCAGTAATCCGCATAGCGCCAAAACCAAGTCGATAAATTTCTAGCGAGTTGTGTTGGGTACCGATTCGAAACGTTCCTGAAGCTGAGACATTCACAGTACGAGTGTAGAGGATGAGTTAGAGAGTTTTGAGTTTATTGAGTGCAAACTCCAAGTCATTTGGATACGAGGTTTCAAAAGCGAGTCTCTCTCCAGTCATTGGGTGCACGAACGAAAGTCGCAATGCATGTAACCATTGATGTTTCAAATTCAGCTTCGCACTCAACGTTGGATCCGCTCCATACATGTCATCTCCAACACATGGGTGCTTCAAGGCTGCAAAGTGAACTCGAATCTGATGAGTTCTTCCGGTTTCAAGTTCGACTTCTACAAGTGAACCGTAAGCCATTGCTTCAAGCGTTTTGTAATGCGTAATTGAATCCCTACCACCTGCCATTACCGCGAATTTGTAGTCATGTTGAGGATGCCTTGCGATTGGGGCATCGATGGTTCCATCCGTTGGATCCATTCGGCCCTGTATCAGTGCATGATAAATCTTCGAAACACTGCGATTTCGAAATTGGTCTTTCAGGTGCGAATATGCGTATTCACTTTTTGCTACAACCATACAGCCTGATGTGCCAACATCTAAGCGCTGAACAATTCCTTGACGTTCACTTGCACCACTTGTCGCAATTGTTATGCCGCGCTCGGCAAGTGCACCCAACACATCTGCACCATCCCAACCTAACGAGGGGTGCGATGCGATACCAGATGGTTTATTAATCACGATGATATCTACGTCTTGATAAATCACGTCAAGTGCGTCAACTCGAGTAGGCGTGATTTCAACAACTCGTTGAATCTCTGAAAAATCCGCTACGACCCAATCACCCTCATATAGGCGAGTGTTTGGCTGTGCGATTTTGCCGTTTACCTTCACGAACCCTGATTGCAGCGCATCGTGCACTTTACTACGGCTGATATCAAGCACTTGTGAGATGACGAGATCGGCTCGTTGCCCTGTGATACCTGATGGAATCGCGAAATTATGCCGACTCATTGCTCTTCTTGTAGTCGATGCCTCTTAGTGATGCAAGCATGATAAGCAC
>JBDLTY010000041.1:0-5125 GCA_039805585.1 Actinomycetota bacterium
TAATTGTTACTTGACCCGAAGTTTGGCTTGACGTGACACTCGCCAATCTTCGAAATTCGATTGAGAGTGTGCCGTCTTGAAATGAGTCAAGTGAACTTCTGCCAATCAGTGGATTAGAACTTATATATACATCGATCGTTTGCACGACTTCATCTGTCTCTAGGACGAATTCAACACTTTGATTTCTCTCAACCCAAAGTGGTGTTTGTGAAACAACAGTTGTTTGATTTTGTGCCGCAATACTTGGAGCAACACTGAAAGACATCGCAATGAAAACATACGTAATCAGTTTTGCAACAAAACTCATGAGGTGAGTTCCGCCAAAAGTTTCGTCGCTTTTGAGATAAGTTGTTTTTCGTCTTGATGGGTTAAGCGAAGCGCTATTTGATCAAGTCCAACCCACGCAATTTCATCAACTTCACCTTCTTGGGCTTTAAGTGTTCCTTTGAGTACGAAGATGAGAAAGTGATGGACAGTTTTATGAATCCGAATAGAATTCTGGGCAAACGTGAAATCAATAACGCCGAGTTCTGCCACAATTTCGCCCGTTAAACCCGTTTCTTCTAGGACTTCGCGGATTGCTGCCTCTTCTGGTGACTCATTTTCCTCAAGATGACCCTTTGGTAACGACCACAATAAGCGACCTCGAGTGTTTCGACGCCCAATAATGACTGCCCGATTTGTAGCCCGATCCACCACCAAGCCACCAGCGCTGACCTCATCGCGGGCCGGGCGCTTGCGGCGGCGGTATACCTTTTGATTGCTCATAGGCGCAAGGTTAGCCAGCGATTGCCTCGTAGTCTCTGCCCTGTGAAATCAAAAGGCGGCCAATTACCTGAACTGGCAATCGAGCTCGGTGCCCGATTTGCGGATGCCGGCTTTGAGTTAGCACTTGTGGGTGGTTGGGTACGCGATGCCGTGATGGGTCGAATCCAGAATGACCTGGATTTCGCGACCAATGCCGAACCGAAGCACATCCTCGAAATCGTAAGCCCTTGGGCGAGTGCAATCTGGGAAGTGGGCATTGAATTTGGCACGGTTGGGTTGATGAAAAATGGGCATAGCATTGAAATCACTACCTACCGCGCAGAAGCATACGAAGAAGATTCCCGAAAACCAGCTGTGCAATTCGGTACATCACTTGAAGATGATTTATCGAGACGAGATTTCACTATCAATGCAATTGCAATCGTTCTGCCACAAGGTGAAATCTTTGATCCATTTGGTGGTATCAACCACATTGCAAGTCAAACAATTGTGACACCTGGCAAAGCTGAACAATCTTTTTCTGATGATCCTCTCAGGATGTTGCGGGCTGCGCGTTTTGCAAGCCAACTCAACTTCACGATTGAAGATTCAGTTCTGAAGGCAATGCATGAGATGGCTAGTAGGCTCGCAATTATTTCCGCAGAGCGAATTCGGGATGAAATCGAAAAACTTTTACTATCAAATAATCCACGTAAAGGTTTAGAAGTACTGATTGCCACCACAATCGCCGATATTGTTTTGCCGGAGATCCCTTCGCTCAAACTTGAAATTGATGAACATCACCGACATAAAGATGTGTACGAGCATTCGCTAATCGTGCTTGAACAGGCGATTGAACTGGAACAAAGTCATGAGCCAACACTTGAACCAGATATTGTGCTTCGGCTGGCTGCATTACTTCACGATATTGGCAAACCCAAAACCCGCAAATATGAGTCAGGTGGTGGTGTTTCATTTCATCATCATGAAATCGTCGGTGCTCGGATGGCGAAAAAACGTTTGCAGGAACTTCGCTTTAGTAATGACGTAGTGAAATCCGTGACCCGCTTGATTGAATTACATTTACGGTTTCATGGGTATGGATCTGGTCAGTGGACCGATTCAGCGGTGCGCCGATATGTGAGAGATGCAGGTAGTGAACTTGTTCGCCTTCATAAACTCACTCGCGCTGATTGCACCACTCGAAATAGACAAAAGGCCGCAAACTTGAGTAAAAACTATGATGCGCTTGAGGCACGAATTGAGCAATTGCAAGCCGAAGAGGAATTGAATGCTATTCGGCCAGATTTAAACGGTAGCGAGATTATGGAAATCTTAGGGATTACTGCAGGTCCACAAGTTGGCCGCGCGTACTCATTTTTACTTGAACTTCGCCTTGATAGAGGTCCCTTGAACAAAGAAGAAGCAAGAGCGGAATTACTTGCGTGGTGGAATTCTCAACAATAAAGGTGCACTTGCCAGAAGTATTGCGATTGCGAGTACTGGCCAAAGACTTTGACCGTTCTCTGCGATACCAATGGCGCTACCAACTATTCCGATAACTAATCCAACATTCACTGCCATGTCATAGATTGCAAAAACTCGACCTCGATGAGTGTCGCTGATCTCTGCCTGTATTACCGAGTCACTACACACTTTTATCGTCTGCCCCGCAAAACCTAAAAAGAATGCACTTGCAATCAATAGAACGATTGATGTGACAGATCCAACCTGCGTCAGTGTTCCAAGTAACGTGAGTGCGGTAGCAATTGAACTAATTGATAGCACATAGGTTGGCCAGAGACGAATCGAAAGTTTTCCAACCATGGAAGGTGTTATTACAGCAGCAATAAAAGCACCAACTGCCGCACCTCCAACAACGAATGTGAAGTCAGCAAGAGCAGTTGATAAAGACTGACGAATCAAGATAATTGCCTGCACTGTCGCCAAACCGAATGCCATTCGATGGAAGACAACTGCAAGTAGGTATCTCAACGCCGAGAGTTGTTCTTTGAGGTGAACATAACCCTGTACTAACTCATGGGCAATCTTCTTGACTTGCTTTCCTATATTGCGATTGAGATGCTGAGGTCCAAGAGAATTCTTTTCAAGTCCAGATGCAGTAATCGCTGCCAATATTTGGCAGGAGGCTGCAAAGAACATTGTGAAGAGAACATCGTGCTCCCATGAAAGGATCTGTTGTAGCCCAATTCCAATCATTCCACCAACTGCTGATGCCATAGTGCCAGCAGTAGGTGCGAACGCATTGGCCGTTACGAGTTCCTTGCCAGTGACAACGTGGGGAAGACTTGCAGAAAGCGTCGCAAGAATGAATCGTCCAAAACCAAGTGTCACCAATACGGTTAATCCAAGCCACACAGCACTTGATTGAAAGACACTTGACACCCAAATCACACTCGCACCACGCATCAGGCTCGCAATCACCAAGATTCTTGCTCGTGGCCAGCGATCGATCAATACTCCAATGAATGGACCGAAGAATGAATATGGCAAGAGCAAAATTGCGAAAGCAATTGCAATTGCTGTTGTGTTTTCCTGTTGTTCTGGTGCAAAGAGAATGAAACCGGCAAGAGAAGCCTGCAACATCCCGTCGCCAACTTGGCCAAAGATTCGTGTGCCGACAAGGGAACGAAAAGCAGAACGCCGTAACAACGCTCGCACATCTCTCAGTGTTACTTGAGGTTTTGCTTCCTCAAATCTCTGCATGAGAGCGTACGCTAATCGTTACGGCGTTCGAATGCTTACTTATCTGTCTTTCCAGCGATGAAATCTTCAACCAATTGCTTGGCTTCTTCATCGGTGTATTGAACTGGTGGTGACTTCATGAAGTAGGACGATGCCGACAAGATTGGGCCCGCAATCTTTCGATCCATTGCAATCTTGCAAGCACGTATTGCATCAATAATTACACCTGCGGAGTTTGGTGAATCCCAAACTTCAAGTTTGTATTCAAGATTCAGCGGCACATCACCAAAGGCACGTCCTTCAAGTCGAACGAAGGCCCACTTACGGTCATCTAACCATGCAACATAGTCAGATGGGCCGATATGAACATTTCCTTCACCAAGATCATGATCGAGCTGTGATGTGACGGATTGAGTCTTGGAAATTTTCTTTGACTCTAAGCGATCGCGTTCCAGCATATTCATAAAGTCCATGTTTCCACCAACATTGAGTTGGTAGGTGCGATCGACGATAACGCCACGATCCTGGAAGAGTTTTGCAAGCACACGGTGCGTGATAGTTGCACCAACCTGTGACTTGATGTCATCTCCAACGATTGGTACGCCTGCAGCAGTGAACTTGTCAGCCCACTCTTTTGTGCCAGCGATGAACACTGGAAGTGCATTGACGAATCCAACCCCAGCATCGATTGCGCATTGTGCGTAGTATTTTGCCGCTTCTTCTGAACCGACTGGTAAATAGCACACCAGCACGTCAACTTTGGCATCTTTCAATACCTTGACGACATCGACTGGGGCTTCTTTTGATTCTTCAATAGTCATGCGATAGTACTTACCAAGACCATCGAGCGTTTGTCCACGTTGAACGATTACTCCTGATTTTGGAACATCACATAACTTGATGGTGTTGTTCTCACTGGCGAGAATTGCTTCTGATAAATCTTTGCCAACTTTTTTAGCATCGACATCAAAAGCTGCTACAAACTGCACATCCTTAACGTGATAGTCACCAAACTGCACATGCATGAGTCCAGGAACACTCTGTTTTGGATCAGCGTTCTTGTAGTACTCAACACCTTGGACCAATGAAGCAGCGCAGTTTCCTACACCGACGATGGCCACTCTGATTGAGCTCATTTCTTTCCCTTCAATTGTTCAGGACTGATATTCAGGAGCCTGTTCTTTGTGATTTGTTTTCAGCTGCGATGAGACCTTCTATCCAACGCAGTTCATTTTCGACACCTTCAAGTCCATGACGTTGCAACTCAAGGGTGTACTGATCAATCCGATCGCGAGCGTTTGCCAAACTTTTCTTGAGTTGGGCACTACGTTCCGCAAGTCGAGATCGGCGACCTTCCAAAATTCGTTGACGAACAACTTCCTCAGTGTGTGCGAAGAAAGCAAAGCGAACGCCAAAACCTTCATCTTCCCAAGCATCTGGTCCTGAATCTTGAAGTAACTCTTTCAGGTAACTCGCACCCTTTTTAGTAAGACTGTAGGTGATACGAGCGCGCTTTGAGGAAAGTGCAGGTCCAGGTGCAGATTTGTCTCCAGCCTCGCTGATGTACCCGGCTTCGGCGAGTGCACGAAGTGCTGGGTAGAGCGAACCGTAGGAAATTGCCCGGAAGGCACCCATCAATGCTGAGAGTCGTTTGCGAAGTTCATAACCGTGC
>JBDLTY010000042.1:0-8368 GCA_039805585.1 Actinomycetota bacterium
CGTACAAGTCCACGTGCGACTTTGCTGGAAACAAATGTCAAGAGCATCATCACAATAACTGAAGCAACGGCGATGAAATCACCGGCACTCAGGTTGAAGTCCCGCGCAACTTCTACCTCAATCGTTGAATACGCCACGAGGAACACAGTACTAAACACAATGAGTCTCAGGTGAAGCACACTTCGAATGCCAATAGGAGCAACAAGTGCTAAGGCCCAGAGGAGATACCAGGGTTGTATTACGGGGGAGGCGATAACAATGAGCGCAAAAACATACGCACCGACTCGGACTACGTTCTCTGCTCGGGTTTGGATGAGGTATGTAGCGATTATTGCAAGTGCTAGTGCAAAGATTACGAATCGTGAAATAGCGATGAACGTTGCAGTTGTTCCTATCCCAAGAGACTCTGCCACAATCCCCGTTAAATACCCCAGTGTGCTGCTCGGGGAGAGAAGAGTAAGTACTTGACCTGGAGTTAAGAGCGCTTTTATCCAATCAAATCCGTAGGTACTTATTTGTCCGATACTCCAAAGGGCAAGAAGAGTGAAAGCGCCACAATAGGCCCAGCGCCGAATCTTCTCAGAGAATCTCAAGTTCGGTTCCAGCATCACAATAGGTAGCGCCAAGAGTGCGATTGGTTTGATTAAAGAAGCGGCGAGTATGAAAAAAATCGCGAAGAGAAACTTTTTGCGAATACTGAAATAAAAACCCCAGACCATCAAAGTAATCATCAAACTATCGTTATGAATCGCGCCAATTAAGTGAAAGAGTGTTAGTGGATTTGAAAGAGAGAGCCAAAGGGCCAACGAAGGCGAAACTTCATAATGCTGCGCTATTTTGATTATCCCGATGGCCATAACGATGAGAGCAATAAGTGAAATCAGTCGGAAAATTACAAGTGACCAAAACGGAGAATCAGGAGTTAGCCACACCGTAAGTGCTTCAAGCCCAATCCAGATTGGTCCGTAAGGGGTCGGAGTTGTTGCCCACATCGGATCGACGCCAAGGTGAAACCAGCCGGGCACTAACGATACGCCGTCGGTGTAGGGATTAAAGCCAGACAGGACAAGGCGTCCTTGTGCGATGTAGGAGTAGACGTCACGCGAAAAAATCGCTGGCGCTAACAACATGGGCGCTGTCCAAATCGCGAACAGCTGCCACAAGAGTCGTTGATTCTCAATTCCTTTTCGAATGTTAGATCCCAGAACCAGCCATTGGCTTATCAAAATTCCTGTAGAAATCACAATTGAAATTCGACCGAGCAAAATTCCTGCATCAGAATTTCTAGAAAAACTTAGTAGTGGATTAACGTCCGTATTGAAAAGCGGAGGCAGCCAGCCCAGTGAAAGGCTTGCGTAGCCAAGTAATACGGCACCGACGGCAGCGTAGGAGAGTTGCTTAACTTTCGGATTAGCGCCAAGCGCGAGAGACATAGCTTTCGTCTTTTCCAAGAATACGTTCGGCCGCAAGTCTGCCTGAGACTAAAACCATCGGAACCCCGACTCCAGGTTGAGTGCCCGAGCCAGTGAATACAACGTTTTCACCCCAGATGTTGCCAGGTCGAAATGGTCCTGTTTGAAGGAATGTGTGGGCGGAGGCAAAAGGTGCGCCTCGTTCCATCCCTCGCTCTTGCCATTCAAGTGGGGTAGTGATGTGTTCTACTTCAATGCTGTTGGCCAAATTCACATACCCACGTTGTTCCAGGGTTTGTAGTACTTCATCACGGTATCGGCTGGTTTCAACCTTCCAATCAATGTCACTATCAAGGTTTGGCGTTGGGAAGAGTATGTAATAGATGTCTTTGCCATCAGGTGCTAGTGATGAGTCTGATCGGGTCGGATTGGTGACAAGAATCGATGGGTCGCTCATCAGAGTTCGCTTTTTGATGAGATCGTCAAAAACTCCAGCCCAACTCTTACCAAAGTGAATATTGTGATGGGCAATTTGACTGTAATGCTGATTGCTTCCAACGAGCATAAGAAAACACGAAGGCGAGTATTTCAAGCGCTTAACATGCCACGGTTCAAATCCGAGGAGGTCTTTATAAGCAACAGGTAAATCTGGGTTGAGGACAAAGGCATCTGCTTCAAACCGCTGGCCATCTGCTGTAATTGCAGCTTTGGCCTCACTGCCATTGTGTTCGATTCGGCTGACTTCGGTGTTGTAGTGAATTTTTACGCCATGCTTTTCTAATGCAGCAGCCATTGCGCGGGGAACAGCATTCATTCCACCTTCTGGGAAATAAACGCCTGCAACGGAATCCATGTAGGCAATCACTGCATAGATTGCCAGAGCTTCATACGGAGAGAGACCTGCATACATCGCTTGGAAAGAGTAGATACGTTGCGTACGAGGGTCTTTGAGATATTGAGATACCTTTGGGGCGAGTTTCCGAAAACCGCCAACCGTCAGCAATCGCATGAAGTTAGGATTGAGTAAGTCAAAGGGGGTATCGATATTGCGGTCAATGAAGTCTCGCATTTCTAGTCGATACAACTCTGCTACGAAATCAACATAGCGTCGATATCCATCGGCCTCTGAGCGTGAAATTACCTTTTCAATTTCCGCTGCCATTTTTTCTGTGTCAGAATGAACATCTAATTGTGAGCCATCAGGGAAGAACGTTCGATAGAGCGGGCTCACCTCTTTAAGCGTTAACCAGTTTGCCATGTCTTCGCCGAGTGCATCAAACGCGTCAGCAATCAAATCTGGCATTGTGAGCACGGTTGGCCCCGTATCAAACTTGTATCCCTGATCATTGATCAATCCCGCGCGGCCACCGGCCACGCTCTCTCGCTCGAGAATAGTTACCTCAAGTCCCTTGCCGCGAAGTCGCATAGCAGCAGATAGTCCAGCCAGGCCGGCACCGACGACCACAACTGATTGTGCACTCTTCGAAATAGTTCGCATGTTCTACAGCTTTCTCGATATTGCTAGGGTAATGAGTTCACGCATCAAACTCTTTGTGTCCGCATCTGCATGAAGTGTATCAACCGCAGATTGCGCCTCTTGGCCAAGTTCATTAATCCGCTCTTCTATATGTGGAAGTGAAATCTTGGCGAGTATGTCTTTTGCTTGGGCAAGATCCATCTCATTTGCCATTTTGTTTCCAAGTACACGATTCAAGACTATTTTATCGTTTTCACTTGCGTTCGATTCGGCAAAAGCGATGAGCATAGTTCGCTTGCCTTCGCGAAGATCTCCACCAGCAGGTTTACCTGTGACACTTTCATCGCCAAACACGCCAAGAACATCGTCGCGCAGTTGAAATGCTTTGCCAAGTGGTATCGCATATGCGCTTAGGGCAACTTCACGTCCAGTATTTCTTCCTACCAGTGCTGCCCCAATGTGAAGCGGCCGTTCAATTGTGTATTTGGCTGACTTGAAGGTCATGACAGTATCGAGTTGGGACTCGAGATTCGTATTTGAACTTTGTGCAAGTAAATCAAGGTATTGACCTGCCATTAACTCCGAGCGTGTTATGTCCCAAAGTGACTTTACATCAGATGAATAATTCGTTGCCTCCATCAGCATCTCATCAGCCCAAGAAAGACAGAGGTCACCTAAAAGAATTGCAGACCCTATTCCGTAGAGGTACGAGTCTCCTGCAAGGGATTTGGATTCATGTTGCGCCTTGAAAAATTCATGAACTGCGAGATTTCCTCGTCGAGTTTTGGAGTCGTCCATCACATCATCGTGAATCAGGGCGCAGGCTTGTAAAAACTCCAACGAAGCAAGTGCTTTTGCTTCTGCCACACCCCAAGTGCCACCGGCAACTTTGAGTCCACAATAACCAAAGAGGGGACGCAGCCTTTTTCCACCAAGCAAGAGGGTTTCAAGTTGTTCGATCAATGGGCCGAGGTCGTTACTTATTTCGAGCAACATCGGTCGTTGGCGAGAAATCATTGCTGAAACTTCTCGGTTAATATCGGCTCGGATACTCTCCACACTTGTGGTCACGGGGTCAAGTTACCTGCATTTGCCACCAGAAGCATTTCCGACCGATCATCAAGTGCAGGATAGGCAATACACTCGCCTTTATGAGCAACGAGAAACGAGCCTATTTTGTATCGTGGAAAGAATTACATTCTGGTGCAAACCCGGAATCGAATATATGGATTCGTGGCTACCTCAACGTCATGTTCTCGATTTCGAGAGCTCTTAGACTTCTGAGAATTAGCCCAAACGGCTTCACAGTAATCAGTGGCGCGGCCAGCATCGTGGGCTATACCTATTTCACGCGCCACGATAGTTTGCTTGGAATTGTTGTAGTTGCGTTCATTGGTTTATTGCTTGATGGCGTGGATGGTTCACTTGCTATATTACAAAACAGGGCAAGCCGCTTTGGTGCAGTACTCGATAGTGTGAATGATCGTATCCAAGAAAGCTTGCTGCTGATTGCCCTAAGTTGGGTGCTCTTTACGACTGGCTTTTCACTATGGATTACGACCGCTTTGTTATTAAGTTTGCTTGCAACACTATTGCTTGAGTATGCAAGAAGTCGGGCTATGACAAAAGTGAAAATCACTATCTGGGAAAGGCCAACACGGGTGCTCGTTGTAACAGCATTTGTTTTGGCAGCACTATTACTCGAAGCCTTTGGTGCCGAACTGCTATATGTGATGAGTTCAATCACAATGGCATTGAGTTGGGTGGGGCTTTATCAGCAATTTCAAGATTCGAAACGTCAACTGCTCTGAGGTAAGTTCTTAATTAGTCCAGCAACAATTTCAGCGCTCATTGCCACGAGCGGTAATCCGCCTCCAGGATGTGTTGAGCCACCAACAAAAAACACATTCGAATACACGGACGAGATCTTCGTTCTCGTAAACGTAGTTAATGGACCATGCGATGCAGTTGAATAAATTGCACCACCTGGTGCATTCACATCACGTTCCAAATCTGCTGGTGTCATAATCACTTGCCAGCGGACTCGATCGCGAATATCTGTTCCTCGTTGGGCCAGAATTTCAAGAATTGATGCAGCATACTGTTCTTTGAGCCCCTCAGTATCCCAATCAACCCCATGCTTAGGATCGTGAATCGGCGCATTAATCAAAATGAACCAAGCTTCTGAGTTCGGTGGGGACATCGTGTCATCTTGCGGGACGCAGGCATAAATTGTTGGATTTGTAAGCGGCATTGGGGTTGAGAATAGCTGATCGAATTCCAAATCATAATTGTCAGTGAGCCATACATTATGGTGTTCAATTTCAGGCGTTTTTCCATCCACTGCAAGTAGCAGGATGAATCCACTCAGTGACGGTTCTTGTTTAGCAATGGTTTTTTTAGCCTTTTTCGCTTTTGTGTCCGTAATCATGTTCTCGTAGGCAAGCTTTGCATCGGCATTCACGACAACAACATTCGCATCGTGGATCGATGTATCTGTTCTGATTCCTGTCGCCAAACTATCATTAATGATGATTTCATCTACGGAAGTATTGAAGTGAAAGCCGACACCTCGCTCTATGCAGCGTTTGTAGAGTGCGTCAGCAAGCGAAGTGATCCCTCCTGTAACATGAAAAGCCCCGAATTCCTGTTCAACATATGCAATTGTGGCGAATGCGGCTGGTAGTTTTCGTGAGTCGCTACCGGTATACGTGGCATAACGATCGACCATTGAAACGAGTCGTGAATCCGAAAAATATTCCAGTGCTAAGTCTCGAAGGCTTTTCCATGGGGCAATAGTTTGAATGTCTTTCATCGAAACATCTCGGAAATCCTTCAATGAAATATCCGCTTTCTCCAAGACTCGTGTTCGTGTCACTTGCCACATATCGCTTGCTCGAGTAATAAACCGCAGCCATTCATCACCAGCACGAGGGGAAATTTGTAGAGCAATCGCACCGCTAATTCTCTTGATGGAATTGCCAGGGAGTAAGAGTGTTGAATGATCAGGAAAAACATAGCGAAACGCGGTTTCGAGCAGAACTAAATCAATTTCCTCTTCAAGTGCTTTGCCGGTCTTCAAAAACAAATCTCGATACACCGCAGGTAACGTGAGCAAACTCGGCCCGAGATCAAATACAAACCCATCTTTTTCAAATCTACGCAATTTGCCACCATAGTGAGCAGATTTCTCGAACACGCTTACTTCATACCCCAAGTTTCGAAGTCGCAAACTTATCGCAAGCCCACCAACTCCTGCGCCAACAACGATTGCTTTAGGCATAGAGATTTCTATCTTTCCAATGTAGTTTCCTACGTTTGCGTAGGATGATTGACCTGAGCATAAGAGCGAAGAAAGCAATAAAGGAAACAGGGTAGAAGACTACGTCGCGAAGCGCATATTCAAACTTGTTATGAACTAAAAAGCGACTGAGGAACGAAAGTGCGATTGCACCGAATGCGAGGACTCGAGTCGTTAAATTCTCCACAAAGAGAAAGACAAATGGCGAGAGAAAAATCATGGCGAATGACAATGCAACTATGAACCCAGATAGCGGCGAGCCAAAAGCGTTCCATAGTGATTTGGAGTATCCTGCAATCAGTTCAGCGCTCGTTCTGTACATGAGGCAGTTTGCGATGGCACTTCCATCCCATACGCCACCTGTACCACCATGGGACTTCACCTGACGAACAATCGCAATATCTTCAAGTATCTCATTTTTCACCGAATGATGCCCGCCAATTTTTTCATACATGTTTTTTGAAATGAGCAGAAATTGGCCATTTGCCGCAGTCAGAGAGCGGCGCGAGCTCTTCAGAGCAAAATCCAGTGGAAGTGTGCTCATCCATGACCATTGCAACAGTGGCTGCACGATACGTGCAAGCAAAGAGGTAGTGATTTGCTTGGGGTATGGGCAAAGCACATCAACGTCAAGTTCTTCACGCATATCCATCGCACGCCTAAGTGCGCTGGCTTTGAGAGTTACGTCAGCATCTAGAAAGCAGAAATACTCAACATCAGTAACCTGTGAAAGTTGGTGACAAGCCCAAGACTTTCCGAGCCAACCAGTTGGTGCTGACGCCGTGCTTTTCAATAAGTTAAACCTTTCATCCGTTGCGATTGCATTTCTTGCTTCCTCAAATGTGGAGTCTGTTGATTCATCATCAAGAACGAACACTTCAAAGTGGGGGTAGTCCTGAATTTTGAGACTCTCGATGAGATTTGAAATATTTTCAGCTTCGTTTCTTGCCGGAATCAAGAGGGCGATTGTTGGGTAATTTTGAAGCGTTGGGATTCTTCGATTCAAGACAAAATAGTTCCGTACAGTGTTCATACAAAGAAGGAAAGAAAGCACTAGCACAATGGTGATGAATGTCATGCGCGATGCCGTATTCGTTTTTCAACAACATACCACAGGAGCGTCATTGCGCTTAAGCCCCAAATTCCTACAGCAAGATCCCCCCAGAACACCGCATGCAGCACGAATCCACCTGCGATAGTCCAAGCGAGAATGACACGAGCGAGCGTTCTTTGAACGACAGATTGGCCAAGGAGTACCAGCACGATTATTGCCATGAGAGTGCCACTGATGAGCCATCCCACGTAGTTGATGAGTGGAATGCCAGGAATACCAGGCAAGTCAGGCTCAGTTGTTTGCCACACCCAATACTTCACGCTTGTCATTTGGGGATCGAGAAAGAAGTCCCAGGAAGTCATGAGTAGTCCGACTAACAATGATTTCAAGAGCAGGTGAAGTGAAAGGTGATGTACGAAAACGCACATCACCCAGGTCATTGCAAACCATGCAAGTATGACGGAGAGTGGCACATTCAATACTTGTGGCTGCAAGATATTTGTATAGTTGTATGAGCCAAATGGCACACCCGTAGTTGAGCCCAATTTCTCGACTGAGAACGCCATGAAGGTGATAAGCACGAACATGAAGAGTGTTCGTTTTACTCCGAGATTCAACAAAGCGGATGCTGCACTGCTCAGCGTTAGGGTGATAACAGCCAATGTTGTGAGATGCGCTTGTGTGCCTCCTGAAGCGAGTGGCCACACGATATGAAGAAACAGAGTGATGAAAAATAGTGTCCATGGCAGAGGCTCTAGTCTGATGTTGTTTCGAATACTTTCAATCATGACACTATCTCATCACTTAGAATTGAAAAGCGAGCGAAAAGTTCTTCGGCATACCAGTCGAGATTTTCAGTTTTTTGAATAACCTCTTTATGGGAGACGGTGTTGTAAGCAAAGTTATTTATGGCCTGACTATTTTTCCAAATACTGATAGTGCCCTGAAGCCCAAGCGGTGCTTCGCCAATTCCGAAACGCTCCAAAAGTCCCTCTTGCGCATTGAGATCATGAATCACTGCTGGCACTTGAGAATAGAAGTATCGCCACCAACGAAGTTTGATGCGTGCACGAGTGATAACCAAAACAGCTGTGTCACTATTTTCAGGAGTTTGTGTTTGAAAA
>JBDLTY010000043.1:0-9298 GCA_039805585.1 Actinomycetota bacterium
TTGTGATGCACCTTGAGTAACCGGCGATTTGCCAGTTCTTCTACAACCACATCCGTCTCCATAACCGCTAAGACTACGACTTCATTGCCTAAGGGTAAACAAAAGCAAACCTGAGGTGAACATTGGCTGAATAACAATTTCAAATGCCTATCTGAAGGTTAACAATCGGGGTTTTCAACCTATTCTTGGAGTGTGCAATCAGATGCTCTGGAAAAAATTGTGAGCCCCGAGGTTCGGCGGGTTCTCGAACTACTCCCTGAAGCTTGGTTCGTGGCTTCCGTTGAGGGAAAAGTCATTGGTAAATCTGAATCAGCAGAGGAATTTGGACTCATCGTGCTAGACCAGATTGAAGAAGAGCAGACCATGGAACTTATCACTGAAGCACACGAGAGCAAGTCATCACTTGAGAAGGATGTTCTCATCCCAGCGACCCGAACTCATCAAGAGCAGACACTTCGTCTCAGAGTCTCGCCGATGAATCACTTCCATGTCCTCGTGTTAATCGAAGATCTCACAGAAGAGCGTCGGCTCGACAAAGTTCGTAGAGATTTCGTGGCAAACATTTCTCATGAACTAAAAACGCCAGTTGGAGCACTTGCCTTGCTGGCAGAAGCAATTCAGGCTGGAGCGGATGACCCAGCTATGGTGCAACATTTCAGTGCTCGAATGAAAAGTGAGGCTGATAGGTTGGCTGAACTCATCACCAGCATCATTGATTTATCACGCATCCAAGATACCGATGTCTTGCAATCAACAGAAGAGTTAGAAGTTGACGACATTGTTACAGAAGCATTAGACCATGTTCAACTTCTTGCTAAAGACAAGGAGATTGAAATTGTGGTTGGTGGCACTGGAAATCTAAAACTATGGGGAAATCGACAGCAACTAGTCAGTGCATTGAGAAATCTCGTACTCAATGCAATTCACTATTCAGCTCGAGGCGATCGAGTAGCGATTGGTACGGATTATTCCGATGGTTTTGTTGAAATTAGTGTTGTGGATCAAGGTATCGGCGTTCCACAGAGCGAACAAGAAAGAATTTTTGAACGTTTTTATCGCGTGGACCCTGCCCGAAGCCGGGTCACAGGTGGGACAGGGCTTGGACTTGCGATTGTGAAGAATGTTTGCCAAGGCCACGGCGGCTCGTGCACACTCTGGTCAGAGCCTGGCCATGGCTCTACCTTTACGATGAAAATTCCCGAGCGAAATAGTGCCGTCACCAACAAGCCAGTTATCCTTGGAGAAAACGAATGAGCAAAATACTTGTAGTTGAAGATGAAGAATCATTTCGTGATGCCCTCGCATTTGTGTTAAGTAAAGAGGGGTTTGAAGTAAAGCTTGTCAATGATGGTCAAGCAGCAGTTGAAACCTTTGAAAAAGAGGGCGCCGACCTCATCTTGCTTGATTTAATGCTTCCAGGTATCAATGGACTTGAAGTATGTAAAAGTATTCGTGCTAAGTCAAGTGTTCCAATCATTATGGTAACGGCTAAAAACGAAGAGATTGATAAGGTCATTGGCTTAGAACTTGGCGCTGATGACTATGTCACAAAGCCTTTTAGTTCCCGTGAGCTTGTGGCGCGAATTCGCGCAGTCCTGCGACGAGGAAGTGACGTTGAGCCTGTCAACGAATATGGAGTACTTGAAGTGGGCCCAGTCAGAATTGATGTCGATAGGCATAGTGTGAGTGTTCGTGGTGAACAGATTTCACTTCCACTCAAAGAGTTTGATTTACTTGAATTGCTCGTCCGAAATTCTGGTCGAGTGCTAACTCGAGGACAATTAATTGATCGGGTCTGGGGTAACAATTATGTGGGAGACACAAAGACTCTCGATGTTCATATAAAGCGACTTCGTGCAAAAATCGAAAAAGATCCGGCTGAACCTACACACTTATTGACCGTACGCGGACTTGGTTACAAGTTTGAGGGTTAGTGATCTGACCCGTGATCCTCTGGCTTACTTGTTGGTGTAACAAGTGGGGCAGGTAATTCAAATCGCTTGTAGGTATTGGTGTTGGTCACAACCATTGCATTGACTTCGACAATGCCGGCTCTTTCAAAAACGAGCCCAACATTTGTGAAAGACCCAATTTTTACCATTGGCTGCCCCTGAGCCTTCGCTGATGACTGATACCCAAGCCGCAACGTGTTTCGTGGTTTGACGTCTAATGCACTTGTCAGAACTCCTTCATTAAGAAGCGTGAGTTCAGTTTCACCAATCACAGCACCAATGAGGCGATCACTGTCAAGCGTGTTGTTGATGACTGACAGTGATAGCCCAGTAAATGATGCATCGAGGTTTGTGACAATCGTGATGTCCTGCACGAGAAGATCACCAACTTTGATGTCTTTTCCATTGCCAAATGGACTCATCGTGGCAGTTGGGGGCAGGGCATTTCCATAGCCACAGGCTGTCAAGAGCAGTCCCAGGCTCAGTACGGCTAAGAGTCGTCGCATAGGGCAAAGGGTAATAGCAGGACTGGATTTGTGAGCTGTGGTCCGCATCTCAATGCTTGCTTGGCTCTGCAGACTTTTTGAAAGAATGAGCCCTTCACGCTACTCTTTGCCGCTCGGAGGCTTAAATGCAGTTCAAAATTGGTGAAATCAAGGTCTACCCACATCATGGTGCAGCGGTGATTGAGAGTATCAGCACTCGCATCATCAAGGGTGAGGAACACCAGTGCATCAACTTCAAGGTCATCTCAAGTGGTCTCATGATTGAGCTGCCGGCAGCAATGGCTGAATATGTCGGGGTCCGAGACATCGTTAGCCCCCAGGAACTCAAGAAAGTTTTCAACTTACTCAAACAGCCATACATCGAGGAACCAACAAACTGGTCCCGACGTTTCAAGGCAAATGTCGAGAAGCTCGCCTCTGGTGACGTTTTCAAAATCGCTGAAGTTGTTCGCGACTTGTATCGTCGACAAGAAGAGAAAGGTCCACTTTCCAACGGTGAGCGACGTATGCTGAATAAGGCGATGAAAGAACTCAGCGACGAAGTCGCGCTCGCCGAACAAAGTGACTCTGAAGCAGCTGAAATTCGTATCCGCGAGATTCTTGCTGCTTAAGTTCTTGAATGTCATCTGTTCGAGTTTTCATTGAGGTTACCTCACCCCTAGCATTCTTACCGCTTGGTGATTCATCAGTGTGTGCAACAGCGGTGAAGCGCGCCCAGGAAGCAAAGTGCAGACCAGCGGTCTCTCTATTTATAAGCCCTGATCTTCGAGGTGTGTATCAGGAACTTTCGCAAAAACTCAAAACACATGTTGAACTTGAAGCAAGCCAGACACTCTTTGAAGCACTTAGGAACGTTCAAGAAGAGTTCGTACTCGTCCACGAGGCACTACGACCATTGACGCTACCAAAGACATTTGATGAAGTTGTGCTTGCACTTCAATCGGGATCCCAGGCAGCAAGACCTGCCCATGTTGTGGTCGATACGTTGAAAACTGTGACCAGAGAATTCATGGTTGAGCAAACAATTGATCGCGAGAAGATGCAGTCGCTGACATCCCCTGAGGGATATGTGAAAAACAACATCGTTGGCGTGGATTCGGGTGTGTGGCATTTTCAAGTAGAAAACCCCACCACAATTCATTATGTTCGCGGTGATCAGGAATCGATTAAGGTGCGCCAAGCAGAAGATGTCGTACTGGTTGAGTCATTTCTTGCCTGGCAAACAATCACTAAAAGTTAGTTCTCGTCTTCGGGCTTCTTGAGCTCTTTTGCCTCTTCGATAAATTTCTTTGGCTGCTTGCGAATTGCACGTGGAAGTCCGGTGAATAAATACATGGGGTCTGACAGGATTCGTTTCACTACTCGCCATGGCTTTGTTGCAACCCGATGCTCCAAGTCCTTGATATAGGACTTTCGCAGTTCATTTGTGGACTGTCGTAAAACCGTGCCACAAGCAGTGCATTTAGCGTGAGAAAGGATTCGCCCTGCGTAATGCACTTCATGTTCAACTTCTCGATTACATACTGAGCACTGCAACACAACAAATTGCTTTGGGGAATCATTCATAGTTACCTCAACCTATAGTGGTGACTTGCCAATATGTGCTCAGCCATGATGAGATCTTGAGGATAAGTGACTTTGAGGTTTTGCGCACTTCCAAGAACACACTTCACTTGTATATCGGGCCGAAACTCTTCCATGCACATTGCCGTATCACTACCTTCAAATCCGGCAGCAGCCGACTTGCGATAAGCATCGAGCAGGGCAGGAGCCTGAAATACTTGCGGTGTTTGAACGCGAATCAACGTTCCCTCGTAATCAAGTCCAGTAAGTGTTGAAGTTTCTAAATAGGGAAGTGCGCCACCGAACTCCTCAGCAGCCTTGACTACTTCAGCAATGAGTGTTGGACTTGCAAGTGGGCGCGCACCATCATGGATGAGCACAAGTTCACAATCACCCGATTCAATGGACGGTGCAAGATATTCAAGAACGCGTATTTCAGATCCATGACGACTTGCTCCACCATCAATGATGTCTACGGGTACATCAATATGTCGCATCAAGATTTGTCGAACCTCTTCGCGTTCATGAGGTTGAACTGCAACAACGTAGCGATCGAATAATTCTGTTTGTGCCAGCCATTGAAAACTCCAGGTAGCAAGTTCGCGTCCAGCAAGTGGAAGCCAAACTTTATTGCTACCTGCACCTAGTCGAGTTCCACTACCTGCCGCCAAGACCACTGCGGTTCTACCAGTGTGACGGCGGTTGATTTTCATCAAAGTCCTAAAGCTTCCATCTCTTTACGCAGGGTAAAGATTGTTTGTGTTTCATCAAGATCGACATCATCATAAGTAACAAGGTGATCAATCGGCAAGTCGCGCTTAGCAATGGCACCTTGCAAGATTCCTATTGGTACGAGGTTGTCTCGCTTGGCATCGTCTTTACGATCAGCATATGCACGAGCACAGTAGCCACCAATTCCATCGAATTTCTCGCCGGCTTTCATCGCCTTTTTCGTGCAGGCAACAACCTCAGAGTTGCGAGTTTCGCACGCAAACGATGCTTTATTTTCCACCAACATTTCAGCCAGCGTGATCGGAGCCTCAACACTTGCTAAGTGGTAGGGACGATAAAGTGAAAAATAAGGACCAGGTCCCATTCCAAGATACGACATTTCGTGTGCAATGTAGGGTTTTGACGACTTCACAATGACAAAGACACCGGGAGCGACATCTCCAGTGCAGTAATCAATAACGCCTTCTTCTTCGAGTACTCCACCAAAATCTTTATGACAAAACACGTTATGCAATGTTTTTACAGTGGCTTCTGGCCCGATCATTCCGCGCTTGGTGAGTGGCATCCCAGTTGCGTTTGCAAGTGCGGACATCTCAATCATAGTTTTTGAGCCATCAGTGAAAGAACAGAGCATTTTTGGATTCATCTGTTTTGCATTTGCACGATCAAGCACGGTATCGGGATTTGAATGTGGTTCAAACGGATTGTTTTTTCCCTTACCAGCCATCACGATTTCAAAGGACAGGTCACGTGCAAATTCAACCAAGTAGAGGGCTTCAACAGGCTCATCACCATGGCAGACGGAATAGATGACACCGTTTTCTTTCGCGATTTTTGTGAGCAATGGCCCAATCGTCACATCCATTTCGACATTCAGTACTGCTACATGCTTTTTCTGTAGCAGAGACGCATGTGTGACGCGTGCTCCGACTTCAGGGACACCAGTTGCTTCAACAACAACATCAAGATCAAGCGAGGCGATGATGAAAGCATCAGTAGTACCGGCTGGTTTTGAGGCACGAATCGCCGCATTCAATTCTTCGATGTCATTTGAAATAATCGGCTTGGCTAAGCCCAAGTCACTGAACGCTTGTTCAATTCTGGCAGGGTCAACATCGGCAACAACTGAGATGTCGATTCCACCCATGTCGTGGGCGTGATTTGCGAATCCGCGCCCCATTTGGCCAGCGCCGACTAAACCAATACGAGCATTTCTCCCTCGTTGTTTTGCAAGCGCTTCTAAACGATGTCGATATTCCATGCTAATCCCTTGTGATAGTGACTTTTTGTCCAACTACTACAGATGGCAATTCGACTGCTGCGACATTGACATCTCCAGGTAGTTCCGCCTCAAGCAATCCATTTGCCTTGAGGTTCAAGTGTCCTAAATTCATTAAGTTTTCGTTCGCCACAGATCCAACCGCGAGCACTTCTAGTCTCGTATCTCCGATTGTGACTATGTCACCAACTTGAAGTGTTCCAGATTTACTTTCAACTTCATGCAGGATGCAAAAATCATGAAGTTCTTCAGGAGCATTCGCGCCGAAGAATACTAAGTATCCTGCGACGCGAAAGCTCTCGACAAGTTCACCAATTTTTATGGCAGTTGTGGAGTAAACAGTTGTCATTTTATGCCAGTGAAATGTTTTCTGGCTTTACTCCTGATACAAACAGTTCCTCTGTAATGAACATTGCAAGAGGACCTGCAGGGCTCGTGGCATGAATGTCAACAGTTGGAACTTTCTTCATTGGGTACACGCCTACGCGTGCGGTGCCACCACAGTCGATAACTGCAACAGCGATTTTTTCAAAAGGGGCACTGCTCTTGAAGCCGTCAAATGGCTCGCCACCTGAAAGTTCTGCAATTCGTTCAGCAACTGGATGAATTCCACCACCTGTTACGCAATAGACGAGTTTGCGATCTTCAGTTGGCCTGATTGTGAGTGGGCCACCCCAGCCACCGCGACCTGCTTCGATTTTTACTGCTTTGTAGTCGGCCATGATTTGCCTTTCGTAGAGAGTGAAGGATGTGGGGCTGAACCATAATAGTTCAGCCCCACGTTCGCATTTAGTTGCTTGAGTACAGACCAAAGCTCGCGAAGTAAGCGATTACCACTGAAAGTGGACCGGTTATGAGTCGCGAGAATAGAACTGCAGGAACACCAACTTCAACTGTTTCTGGCTCAGCTTCGCCGAGTGCCAGACCAACAGGAATGAAGTCGCAACCAACTTGTGGGTTGATTGCAAAGAGTGCTGGCAACGCTAATTGAGGAGGAATGTTTCCTCGACCAATTTCGGTACCTACCAATGTTCCAACGATCTGAGCAATAACAGCGCCAGGCCCAAGCAATGGGCTAAGAACTGGGATTGCACAAACGATAGAAACAAGTAACAGACCAATGATGCTGTCTGCTGTTGAGGAAATGCCGTTAGCGATTCTTTCGCCAACACCAGTAGCCAAGATAAGGCCGATGATGAAGGAGATAAACGCCATGAATGGAATAACGTTGCGAATCGTGGTATCCACGGAATCGCGACCTGCTTGATAGAGAGTTCCGACGACACCGCCGACACTTCGACCAATCTTTACGAGGATCTTATTAATACCGTCCATTGTTATGCGTTCTCCTTTCGTGCCAACATGATTCTGGTGATGGTTTCAGTCACGATGCCACGGATGAAGATGACGACCAAACCTACGAGTAGGTAACGGACAGCCAAATCACCTAGCCCAAAGCCGAGAGTTGTGATGCCTGCAGCAATACCTGCATAGACAAACAACTCGCCTGGGTTGGCATGGGGGAAGATGCCGAGAATCGGATGCACGAACGAAACAGCCGAGTCATAAAAGGCTGGCTTAAATCGTTCTGGCAAGAAACGTCCCATGGTGTATGCCATTGGGTTTGTCAAGAAAAAGACCGCAAGGAATGGCAACACCATGTAACGAACTGGGTACCACTGAATACCTGGCTGTGCAGCTGCACGACCAAGTCCTTCGATCTTTTCAGGACCGATCAATCTAATGAGTGCATTAACCGCAGTTAGCAATACAACTAGCGTTGGCAGAATGCCACCCATCAGACTTAGAAGAACCTGTCCACCTTGGTTGAAGACTCCAATGAAGACTTCAGCCCAATGTGCAAGGGTTTCTGTCATATGACCCCTCCATGTGCTCTAACAGTTACTACTTGTAACCGGCGAAGATGTAAGAACGAGGTATCTCTTACACCTTTCTTTCACTTACTCAGGCTTGGATGCGTTCGCATCCGAAGACAACAAAGTCGAGGCTGCCATCCGGGCAGCATCTCGTACCTTTGCAGGCAGGTCAGGGATAGATTCATCCCCAGCTAACAGAGTGAGTGAAAGTCCATTGAGTTTGGGATAGGGAACGGGGCGCGCAAACGTAGTGAACCCTGTCATTACGCGCGCATCAACCACGCTATCTCCTTGGCCAGCAAGTGCAACAAATGCTCGACCACCACGGTACCGTCGACCACCAATGCCGACAGCGGTGCGTCCTTGTTGACGCAAAGGCTTCAACGCATCGTTAAAGCCCATCGCTTGTTTGTGCGTCAATATGAGTTGGAAAATCCATCCAATTCCGATACCAACAAAAATAATCCAAATTTCAACGCCAAAAAGTGTCGCAGCAATTCTCATGACGCACGCAACCCTTTCTCGCTATCGATATAGCGGATGATTGCCATCGCACACGAAGATGAGATCACAAGTTCTGAAATGAGTCCGCCACGAATAGCACCGATAACGCCAAGCGCTTTGTTTGCACCAGAGGCAACTCCAATAACAAATGGGATTCGGCGAATCTGATCGAGTGACAATCCAATAATTCGATTTGACCAACCATGATCAATCTGCTTGCCATCAACGTCATACAGTTGCGCTGCGACATCGCCAGCCATTTGACTGGTGAGTTGATTGAACTTTTCGTTAGTTAGGCCAGCCTCGGTTAACAAATCCATTGTTGACGAACCGTGTCGCGAGCCGATACCAACGACGGCCATATCAGCAGCTGCGGCTTCTTCCAAAACTTTTGCAACAGAAGGCTCGGAAATAAATGCGTCTCGCGATTCTTTGCTACTGACGACGACTGGTGCAAGTACTGTTGAATACGTGGCACCGAGCTTCTCAGCCATATTTCGAATCAAGTCATCTCCGTTGACTCCGGTCGACAGGGCTGTCATCCCTCCCACAAGTGGCACGAGTTGAATGCCAGGTGTGATGTCGGGTTCAAGCCCATTGACCACAGCCTGAAGTGTGCTACCCCAACTCACCGCAATGGTGGTATTTGGGCGTAACCGCTCAGTAATAGCCTCACCTGCTAGCGATCCTACGGTTGCCAGTTCATTCAGGGCGTTGAGGGAGCGAGCGACACGGACATTCTTAATCGGGAGGATTTCGCGAATCCGAGACTCCAATCCAGGGTCACGCAAAGCGTGCTCAACAATACGGATTTGCACTATTCCTTGGGCCCTGGCATCCGTGAGCATTCTGGACACATTTGAGCGTGAGACACCTATTTGAGCG
>JBDLTY010000044.1:0-11531 GCA_039805585.1 Actinomycetota bacterium
GTGATTAGTTTGTTATTTGTGCGACAAGAGCCAAAGCAGCAGTTTTCAGATTACCTGAAATCGCCGAGTATCCAAGTGACTCTGCATACTGAGGCCCGCAGGTCCGCAGTAAGTATTTTGCCCATGCTTCCACATTGGCTGCCGTAGCTCCCGACGCAAGTGTCTTATCAGCGGCAACACCTTTGTCTACGATCATGTATGACACGAGAGACAAGTTGTACGCGCCTTTGACTTTCTTCGTGAAAGAAAGCGTCACCTTTCCCGTCTTTGGATCGAAATCGTCTTCAAAGAACGTCTCTAAGAACAAGGACGCGGTAGTGGATGTCGGAAGCACCCACTGACCATTGGCATTCTTCACTTTTGCCACAGGAATAAGAACCTTTCCGGCGCCATCGACTGCGTCTGCTAGGTCGGTGTATCCGATACGGCCTTTCGCTTCCTTCACTTTTGCTGAGAGGTCCTGAGCGTTGGCTGCACCAACTGCACCGGCCGGGGCAGGAACTCCTGCATCAGAGTAAATCAACCCGTTCTTGAGAGCTGTCCAAATCGATGGTGCAGTCTGATTCATGTAATCGGTGAAATTCTCCGATGTACCAGAAGACGTTGCTCGGTATACAACTTGAATATTCTGGTTAGGAAGTTTCTTTGCAACTTTCTTGGTCTGCAGTTTCTTGATAGCTTTTGCATTCCATTTGGTGATGTTGCCTTTGAAGATATTCGCGATCGTTGCTGCATCGAGTCGCAGCTCTCCAGACTTGACTTTCCCAACGTTCACAAGTACCGCGATGGGGCCACCAACGACCGGTATGTAGGTGTAACGACCACCGGCACGAGAACCTGAAAGCGTGATTGGATTCGCTGCATCAGAAGCACCGAAATCGACAGTGCCATTTCCAAATTGTGTTCGACCGGACCCTGAACCAACTGAAGCGTAGTTAACCGTAAAGTCCGATGTACGGGCGTCGCAACCTACGAAAAACTTGTTTGAATATGAAGCACCTGCGCCAGTGAGCGACACATTAGCCCAGGCAGGAGCCGCGAACAAGACACCGACAGCCAATGAGATTGATGCGATGATTGCTACGAGACGAGATTTCATCTCTTTCCTTTCTTTTGTTGCTCAGCGAATCTGAGAATTACAACGGTTGAAACTTAGGAACCTGAAGTGAATGAATCACAAGACTTAGGTTGCGATTAGTTCGCTACTTGATGAATTCTTGGTGAACTAGCCAAATCTTCCGTGAACATAGTCGTCAGTTCTTGAATCACGAGGATTATGAAAAAGCTCAACTGTTGGACCAGATTCAACAACTTCTCCAGGTTTTCCATCTTCAGCTAAGAAAAATGCCGTGTGATCGCTTACTCGAAGTGCTTGTTGCATGTTGTGAGTGACGATGATGATTGTCATGGATTCTTTGAGTTCCATCATGGTTTCTTCAATTTTTCGGGTTGATCCAGGGTCAAGTGCAGAACAAGGCTCATCCATGAGAAGAATTTCCGGGTGGAGTACGAGTGATCGAGCAATGCACAGTCGTTGCTGCTGACCACCAGACAATGACCCAGCAGATACATTCAGCCTATCTTTCACTTCTTTCCAGAGTCCTGCTTTTGTAAGTGCTTCTTCCATCACATCTGACTTATTTGAAATTTTCTTTCGCGAGAGTCTGAGACCAGAAATCACATTCTCGCCAATCGACATGGATGGAAAAGGATTTGGCTTCTGAAAGACCATACCAACCTTGAGGCGAATACCCACTGGATCTACTCCAGGTGTGTAAATGTCTGAGCCATCAAGAATCACTTCACCCCCAAGCTTTGCACCAGGGAGCAGCTCATGCATCCGATTGAGAGTTCGAATGAAAGTCGATTTACCGCAGCCTGAAGGTCCAATCAAGGCAGTGACAGAGTTTTGGGGAAATTCGAGGTTCACATTCTGAAGCACATGGTGATCGTTAAACCAAACGTTCACATTACGCGCTTCCATCGCAATCGGTGCACTTTCCATACGTGTTACCTCTTCTCTTCCAGTTACAACCGCTTCGGTAGTAGGCACCTCATATGCGCTTACGTTGTCCATATCGTCCACCTTTCTATGCCTGCTTAAATCGACTTGAAACTACTCTGGCTAAGGAGAAAACAATTCCAACAAGTACCAGTAGCACAAATGCTGCTACCCATGCACGGCGAACATCGTTTTCAGTGCCAAGTAGGAATTGTTGAAAAATATACGTAGGTAGAGTTGCGATTGGCCCCTCAAGAGGGTTGAGGTTGTATTCTCTATTTCCAAATGCCGTTAGTAACAGTGGAGCGGTTTCACCAATGACTCGGGCAATTCCAAGAATTGCAGCGGTCACAAGTCCACTGCGCGCAGCAGGCAATACCACCATTCGAACAGCCCGCCATTGCGTCCCACCTAGTGCAAGCGCAGCAGAGCGAAGATCATCCGGAACAAGCTTGAGCACTTCTTCGGCGGTTCGCGCGACTGTCGGTAGCATCAAAATCGAAAGTGCTATTGCTGCTACGAATCCGCTGTAGGTGAGAATTCCGCTTGCAATCAATACAGCGTAAGCAAAGAGGCCGGCAATAATTGAAGGGACACCTGACATAGCTTGAACGAAAAACCGAACAAATGGAGTCAATACACCTCGGACCTCTGTCACATACAATGCTGCAAGAATTCCAATCGGTAGAGAAAATAGGGTCGCAAGTCCGACGGTCATTAAAGTTCCCAGAAGCGCATGGCCTAAGCCACCAATATCCAGGGAAGTGTCCACACCTGTGTCTTTTGCATCCTCAAATAGATGATGAACTTGGAAATTTTCTAGACCTAGTTGGAAAACCGGCTCCAACACTGAAATCACAAACAGTAGAAAAGCGATAACTGCTGCAGTTGAAAGTACCTCAAAGAGAGAATCCGAAACAGCACGTTTTCGTTTGCCGAATTTTCCGAGCAAGCTTGCTGTTACTAAATGAAGGAAGAACCAAACAACAAGAAATCCTGAATAGCCAGAAAAGCCGGTATTTATAGTTATGAACATCGCTAAGAACGGCGTACCGAGATGAACAATGAGCTGTTGCATTAGCACTGTCTTATCAATCGAGCGCCATGGTTTGTGTGTTTTTGCTGCAATACTCATCGTCTACGCCTTGCCTTGTTGACTATTAATGTTGCTAGTGCATTTGTGACAAGTGTCAACACGAACAACGCGAGCCCTGCTCCAAATAGTGCTTGGACCTCGAGTGGACTTGCCTCCCCAAATCGACTGATGATGAAACTTGCAACAGATCCGCCTTCGCTTTCCAATATGTTGAACCAATTCACATCACCAGTCACGAGATTCAAAACAAAAAAGACTGCAACTGTTTCACCAAGAGCGCGCCCTAAACCCAGCATCGCTCCACCTACTACCCCGCTTGCACCAAACGGGATAACAACATTTTTTATCATCGTCCAACGGGATGCACCAAGAGCCTGTGCGCCAGTAATCAAGTCGCGTGGAACAGATCCATATATTTCTCGCGCAACTGAAGTAATAATCGGAATGATCATGATTGCAAGCACAATTCCAGCCATGAACGGTGACTGGCCAAAGTATTGAAAGTCAACTGCAAAAATCGGAAATGTTTCACTGAGATTGGTATTCAACCACTTCGCCCATAGTTGGGCGTGCGGCGCAAGCGTATAAGCCCCCCAGAGGCCAAAAATGATTGATGGCACTGCTGCAACTAAATCAACAACAAAAGTGAGCGACCTGGAGAGAAATTTCGGAAAGAAGTGGGTAATGGCTAGTGCTAATCCCACCGAGATTGGCACAGCAATGAGCAGTGCAAGCGACGAGATGAGAATTGATCCCCATAGCATTGCAAAGATTCCAAGTTGCGGCGAATCGATAGAGCCTTGGTTCGGCAAGAGGTTATCCCCCATGAACCAAAAACTGTCGGTGAAGAAAGAAATGCCTGCATACTGCAGCACAGGTAATGAAGTTATGAATAGATACCCGAAAATTCCAGATAGGGCAATAAAAGCAAAGAGGCCACCTAAAATCAGAATTGAACGGAATGCCTTGTCAGAGAATCGTCGCGTAACAACAATTTCTCGCGGTTCTGAGACCTTCGGTTCTTGGGTGGTTATCACGGGGTCAGATAACCAAAATGTCGCAAACGCGATGAATACCCTAGATGAACGTTTGGTTAACGCCTAATGAAATTCACGCCACCATGCAGAAAGTACTGCAGCAGTTACGGCAGGCATTTCCTCATTTGGGCAATGTCCAGCAAATTTGATGATGCTTCGCTCAGCCTCAAGTCGCTCTGCCATTTCATCTTGAAGCTCTAATGGCCAAGCGTCATCATTTTCACCATACACAACGTGTGCCGGAATTCCAATTTCGTAAAGTTCTTCAGTTCTGTCAACTTCATTCATCAAGATTTCCGCTTGCCCGAAGAGTGAGTACTTATCGGAAAGATGCCAACGATGCGTCCAAACACTTGTTTCATCTGGATGCGGATTGACCATGATGTCTGGGATGTAGTTTTGTTGTTGCATACTCCAAGCCTCCGCCATGGTTTTATCGGCAAGAAAATCAACCATGCCACTCAGCGCTAGGCGTCGGCGTTCGTTCTTTCCAGGGCCAGAACAGAGAAATGTCAAGGATTGAAACTGATCCGGATCAAGCAACACCGCTCTTCTTGCCACTAACCCGCCAAAAGAATGTCCAAGGAGATGTGTGTTCTTCAAGCCCAATGCGGTTTCAACTTCCAAAACATCATGGGCAAAGTCGTCCAAGAGGTACGAGGTCGCATGACCACTTTGATGTTGTCCTCTATTGTCATGTGCAACGACGCGAAAACCTGACTGGGCCACAATTGCAGCCATCTCCCAGAAATCTTCCTTGCTGCCTGTAAACCCGTGGACGAGGTGCACAACCCCAATTTCATCACCAATTGCTGGCACATTGAGAACTGCAAGTGGAAGGTTTCCCACCTCCAGGAGTTCGGCATTTTGAGCAAGTGCATAGAAAGGTTTGAGTCCCATAATCGCAGTGTACTTCTGGAAAACTAGAAGTCCTGCGGGCAAGTAGAATTCGGGTATGTGGCGGGATAATGACGATGACAACGACAGTCTCATTGAATGGCTGGAGATGCCCTCGGAAGCTACGAATCGAATCCTTGTTCATGGCATATCAGGACTGATGGATGCCGGCAGTGCCGTTCAAATCGCAGTCAATTATTTGTTAGAGACACTCGAACATAAGCATTTAGCTGCTATCGATATTGATTTGCTTTTTGACTACAGAAATAGACGACCGCGCATGACTTATCTTTCTGATCACTTTGGAGATATTGAATTGCCATCTCTTGACCTTGTGGAGTGTGTGGACACGATGGGTCAGAAATTTATTTTGCTTCATGGGCAGGAACCAAGTCTTGGTTGGATGACCTTGGTTGACTCTCTGGTTGACATGGTTGATTCATTGAATGTGCATTTAACTGTTGGGATGCAAGCATTTCCGTTCCCAGCTCCACACACCCGACCAATTGCCGTCACTACCCATGCAACAAACAAGGAACTACTGAAAGGTCGTGTGCCATGGGTTGGCGATATGGAAGTTCCCGGGACGCTGGCAGCATATGTGGAACTCCAACTAGGGCGCGATGGACATTCGGCAGTTGGCCTTGCCGCTCATGTTCCTCACTATTTGGCGAATATGGAGCACCTCCGGTCGGGTTTAACACTTCTGACTGAGGTGATGGGCATGACAGGTTTAGTTTTTTCACTCGACGATTTACGTGAGAGAGCAGATTCGGCGGATGCAGAGCTGAATGATCAACTGCAGGCAAATCCTGAAAACATTGAGGTCGTGAAATCTCTTGAACAATCATTTGATGCTTTGGTAGCAGAACGTGGTCTTCCCAATCCAATTCAAACCCCGAGCGGTGAAGAAATCGCAGCCCAGGTCGAACAATTCCTCGCCGAACTCGAAGGACGAGATCAAGAATGAGAAAAACTGTCCTTGTCTTAGCGTCGTTTCTACTCAGTGCGTGTGCTGCAAGTAGTGCTGTTGAGCCAATTGATGATTCGGCAACACTGAGCACTCCAACTGTGCCTTTGGTGAGAAGTGTCAGTATCTCGGGAAGTGGCGATGTGCTGACGCATTCACGTCAATACAACGTTGCCTGGAATGGAAAGTCGTATAACTTCACGAAAATGTTTGCGCCACTTCAAGACTTGTTAACAGCAGACATCAATCTTTGTCACTTAGAAACACCATTGACGAAATCTCCTCCAAGTGGGTATCCAGTTTTCAGCACGCCCGTGACTCTTGCTCCTGCCTTAAAGGCGGCAGGTTTTGACGGATGTTCACTTGCATCAAACCACACACTTGATAAAGGCAAAAGTGGTGCACTTTCAACTATTCGAACTATGAGAGGTGCGGGTCTCACCACCTTTGGTACGGCCCTGAATGCGAAGGATTCCTCAGTCGGTTGGTTCATGGTGGATAACGGACTGAAAGTTGCTGTACTCAATTACACCTATGGTTTGAATGGTTTTCGAATTCCATCTGATAGCCCTTGGCTGGTTAATGTGATTAATGAAAAGAAAATGCTCAAGGCCGCAAAAGATGCGAAAAATGATGGCGCAGATGTTGTGTTATTCAGTCTGCACTGGGGAAATGAATATTGGCAGCAGGCTTCTTCGTCACAAAAACAACTTGCCAAAGCCCTGACCGATTCACCGTATGTTGATGGAATCATCGGTCATCACTCGCACGTGTTTCAGGAAACAGACATTATGAATGGCAAACCCGTGATTTATGGCCTTGGAAATCTGTGGTCTGGGCAAGGCCCATGGGCGAACTTGCCACTTGGTCAACATGGCGCAATCGTGACACTCAATTTTGAAGTAGAAGGAAAGGTTGTTCGCTACATGGGTGGCACCTATGTCCCCACGTTGACAGTCAAGGACACATGGGTGGTGCAGGAGGCAAGCACTGTTCGCCGTGGAGATCAAATTGGTGAGGCTTGCCGGGCAATAAAGAATGCACGTAAACATTTAGGTCAAGTGTTAAGTGGACCGCGTAAGTGTCCATAAATCAACTCTCCATCGAGGTCGTTAACAAAGCTCGATTCGCCCTCTACTTTGTCCATATTGCTATGGGACTTGCAATCATGGCTCCAGCAACGCGCTTTTCTGAAATAAAAGAAGCTCTTGGTGTTGGAGACGCCGTTTTTGGCTATGCACTTGCGCTTGGAAGTCTCGGTGGAATTATCGGTAATGCCTTAGCGACGAAATACATTGCAAAGATTGGGACAAAGCGCGCGTTACAAGTATTTGGAATCATCATGATTCTTGTAGCAACTCTTATGGCATATAGTTTCAATATTTACTTCTTTGCGCTACTCAGCCTGCTGGCCTCCGCGTCATACGGCGTTCTGAATGCAGCTTTTAACACGCAAGGTGTTGAAATTGAGGGGTATCTGAAACGTTCAGTTCTCCCAGGAATGCACGGCGCTTGGAATATCGGCGCATTGGCAACCGCGTTCTTTGCCAATTTTGTTGCATCGTTTCTTTCTCCTCAAACGCATCTTTCCATTGTCGGAATTACTGCAGCATTTGTGCTGCTGTATTCAACGGGACCTCTGTTGCAAGAAGATCATGTGGACGAAGAGCGTGGACACTTCGGGAAAATACCTCGTGACACCTATCGGTTAATTGCATTTTTGTCAGCAGGTTTAGCACTTGGAATTATTGCTGAAACCAGTGCATTAGATTGGAGTTCGATTTACCTTCGAGAAAATCTTGGGATCGGTCTTGGACTAAATAGTGTTGGTGTCACTGTGTTGCTTGTTGCCAAACTTGTGCTTCTGACGGTAATCGGGCGCTGGAATGACAAACATGGGCATGATGTAATTGTTCGTCGCCTTGGCATGATTGGGGCGATTGGTTATATCGCATTGATTTTGTTAACGAGTTACCTTGCCAATGACAGCAACTGGTACGGAACCACGAGGCTTTTTGTGCTCACTCTATTGAGTTTCGTTGTCTTGGCTGTTGGAGTTGCAGCGATACCTGCTGCTTACTGGCTATCGGCTGGCAAAATTTCAGGCATCTCAACCACGCGAGGGATTGCGATTGTGGGGGTTGTTATGGCAGTTGTCCTCTTGATCCTTCGCCCACTCTTTGCATTCATTGCAGGCAGTATCGGAATTGAATTCGCACTTGCACTCACTGGTTTCACGTTGATGGGTAGCGCATTGATGAGTAAACACCTAAGGCCAGTTACCGCTTTATAGAACAATCCCAACCGTGAGAAAGGGTGCACGGTTGGGATTGTTTACAGTTTCGCAGATTCCCCCGAAAGTATCTGCGAATCTGCTATTTGAGAAGACCTTCTTCGCGCATCTTCTTCTTGTAGCGATACACAGTCCGCTCATCAACATCGTGCTTACGTGCGATTTCGCGGACTTTCAATTCACCCTTTTTGATTTCTTCTCGTAACGCTGCTGCGTCTCGTCGAATTTCTGGACTCACAATTTTCTTTCCGTTCATTGTTTCACGTTCACGAGCGGAAGTTCCACCCCAAACGCCATATTCCTCATTCTTTAGTGCATATGCAATGCACATAGTCAGCACTGGGCAAGAAACACAGTACTTCTTTGCTTCTGCGATTTCTTTCTTGGTTTCTCCAAAGAAGATTTCAGGATTTTTCGCGTTTCGGCAATTTCCTTCAAGTGCTAGAGAGGCTGGAACAGATTCAACTTGCTCGTTTGTGTAAGGGATTTTGGCTGATGCGGCCATTCAAGTTTCCTTTCGATCGATTAACTAACCGTTGCATGAAATCTTTCGATTTCTCGTGCGGATTACTCCGGGCTTAGGTCTGTCATTCGACCGACCCACGTTTCCTGTTAACTGTTAACAGGCTGGTCTTTCTTCGATTCCACCGTTTGTGGGAACGGTTGGCGACAACCAGTCGAAGATCTGATGGTTGTTCCTTCTGATGACCATGTACGCCAGAGAAGTCTCTACGAGTTCAACTCGTTGAAATGACTTCGTCTTTTTCATGAAACTCCTCCGTTTTTGCGTACCTGCGTACTATAAGGAGAAGGACTGACATTACTAATTTGTGAGGGAAATCGTCCTAAATGCCCTATTTCTAGGTAGCAGTAATCCGAGCAGCCCCGACACCGTGGCAGCAATCCAAACAGTTTTGGGGTTATAGGCAAGCCGCCACAAACCCCCGTGCACTGCGTAATGTGAATACATCGAATGACCGAATGCAAACTCATGAGAAAGGCTTGCTAAACATTGTTGCATCGCGATTGGCCCAATGAGATTTTTATCAAATGGCTGTAAACCAAATCGCGGCGCACCACGATAACTTGCGATCAAGATTCGATGTGAAAGCACGGAATCAGTCGATGCGGGCGGAGTGATGCTGTAGGCAACTTTGAATCCGCTGGCAACTAATGTGTGAGCACGTAATCTTTGAATTCGTTTTGCGAACTGGTAGTTGAATCCTTGTTTTTGAACTGACGAATCAATCACGACCAATTCTTCGGAAAGTTTTTGCACCCGAGGCTTCTTCAATTGACCAAGGATCTGCCAGAACAAGTCTCGTATTTTCTGCAAATTGGAGCGGTTCTTATAACGGCCAATTGAACTTTCAATAAATTCAATGGGCAAAGCTTGGCTATCAGTAGGAGTCGCTAACCAATGAAATGCAACTTGTGCCGGCGAATATGTTTGTGCTGCGTATTCAACTATTGCATCCTGAGCCACTTGAACGATGAGATGACTTGATCCAGGGCTGTAGGCATATGCGCCAATTACCGTGTGACCTAATTTTGTTGAATGCGAAAGAATCTCTGGAATCAGCTTGAAATCATTCACCAAATCAAATCCCGCTTTTTGAGCCAACAGTTCATCCCTTATAGCCAATTCAATATGTCCTTTTACAGGAATTACCAACGTTCCGGCGCTTGCCCTTGCGTGTTTGATGAGTTCTTGGTACCGCTCTGGGTTTGAACGCATGAGTGCTACAACTGTTCCGCCAGCATTGAGCCAGGCTTTTGTTGGTGCGCATTCAGCACCAGCAGCTAATGCGAGCAGAATTGATTCTGGCCTTCTTTGTTTTGATAGAACTTCGACTATTGCTGGTTCAGCTAGATAATCCTTCACCCAATCGTTTGCGGAATTTTTAAAGTCAATGAATTGCATTTCACCGCTTCCTCGCACTTCGAAAAAGGTGAGTGCTTGTGATTGTTCTTGTACATTCTGAAGTTCTTGAAGTGGTGAATTCCCTGACGAAGTGGAAAATGACTGTTGAAAAAGGTTGAGCGCTTCATGTATCTCTGGTAGATGGAGCGCGCTGGTTTCAAGCCTAAGCAGCGCCTGAAAGTGTGACTGATAAGTCGTTCGAAGTGACGCCGGATTGATGTCTGTGTTCAAGACACAAGATAGCCACTCAGCAGTAGCAGCAGTACTACTCGATGATGAATTTTTCAGTGACGAAATAGAAATTGTCATTTGCGAGCATACTCCGCTAAGAGAATTCCAGACAATGTCACGAGTCCACCAAGAATTTGCCAGCCACTCAAGATTTCACCGAGTATCAACCAGGCAACAATTGAGGCCAGAATTGGTTCAGTCATTCCAGTGGCAGAGGCTTGTTGTGCTGAAAGATGTTTGATTGCTTCCAATACAAGCCAAAATGGGATGGCTGTTCCCATCACGATCATCCAGATACTCATTACTGAATAACTCAAGGTGAAATTAGAAAGTTGCCCAGCGCCTTGCAGTGTGCTCCAGGGGAAGGTCCACCACGGTTGCCACAGCGCCCAGAAAAGCGACGCAAAGCCAAATCCCCACATTGTCATTGAAATGGTGTCGCGAGGATTTTCTTGATGCAAAATCTTCTCACCAACCAAGAAATAGATCGCAAGCGCTGCAGCTGCACCTGCGGCTGACAGCACACCGAGCGCATCAAGTCGAAATCCGCTCCACACTTCTGTAACAAGAATGAGTCCTGTAATCGCTACTGCAAGGCCCAGCCATGTGAGTTTAGGAATGTGATGACTCCACACAAATTTGACCCACATCGCCACCATCAAAGGCGCAGTAAATTCAATAACAAGCGCAATTCCGACGGGCAATAATTCAATCGCTATGAAATAGAGCCATTGAGTCATGGTCACGCCGAGCACGCCATAAAGCAGAAGCAGTTTGAATTCTTCTTTGCTTCGAATTTTGAATGACTCGCGTCTTGTTAGTAAGACAACAACTAGCATGATTAAAAATGCTGCAGTTACGCGTAATTGGGATAAACGAGTGGCATCAATGCCCGTGGCAAGTAACGTTTTTGATACCGTGCCATTCACAGCCCACATACTCGCAGCCAGCAAGTACAAAAGGTAACCCTTAAGAGGGTTTCTTACTTGACTCATGGTGAAACCACAGACTGGTACAGCTCGATAGTATTTCGAGCAATCCGTGCCCAATCGAAATTATCGACAACATGATCGCGGGCCCG
>JBDLTY010000045.1:0-2515 GCA_039805585.1 Actinomycetota bacterium
AGATCCGCAATCGATATTCTGGATCAGGCATGGCAAGGAAAAATTTCACCTCTTCACATTCGCGGACGAAGTGCATTTTCACACTGGGCCCAAGTTGCCGAGCTTGCCGTGAGAAAAGCCTTTGACATCACAGGAATCGAGCACCTCGATGTGGTGCTACTTCGTGGGGACAATGTAGTTCCTGCAATCACTCGTAGCAGGATTGATTCATCCGACGTAATTCAAGTTCGCCACCGCGATGGGCGAAGTTGGAATGTAACCCTTGAGGAATTTGACCTTTCACCAAGAATGGTTTCCTGTGGCAAAGAACCGGAAAGTGATAGTGCCTGGAGAGTTAGAGAAATTACCCCTGCTGACAACTGGCACTTTTAGTCAGCGCCACCGCCAGAACTATGGCCTGGGAAGATTCCCATATTCTCATGAATCAATGGCGCTGCATTGTTCACGGCAGTGGCTGCTTCCCCAAAACCTACGGCAATTAACGGCACTTTCCCCGCATATGTTGTAATGTCACCAGCAGCAAAAACTCGCGGTAGGTTTGTCTGCATTGCCGTATTGACAAGAATTCGGCGCTTTTCAAGATCAATACCCCAGTTAGCGATTGGTCCGATATTGGCGACAAATCCAAGGGCGGCAACAAGTGTTTGACAAGGCAAAACTCGGCTTGCACCACTGACCTTGTCCATGATTTCAACACTTTCAATATGCTCGCTTCCGGTGACGGCGGAAACTTCACTATTGGTAATCAGCTCAACGCCCAGATTTTTCACTGTATCTACCATCGCTGCGTGTGCGCGGAAGGTATCTCGTCGATGAACGAGCGTGATTGAACGAGCAATTCCATTGAGACTATAAGCCCAGTCAAAGGCTGAATCGCCACCACCAACAATGACAACATCTTTCCCTTGATGATCATGTAATGACGGCACAAAGTGAACAAGTCCCCTTCCATGCCACTCCATTCCCACGGGTAGTGCACGCGGAGTGAAGGCACCAATGCCACCTGTGATTACAACCGCTTTAACCTGAAGTGTTTGCCCATTGGAGAGTTTTAGTTCAACGAGTTCGTCGTTTACCTGCAAATCTTCAACGTTGGTGTTGAGAATGATCGTGGGATTGAATTGCTCTGCTTGCGAAAGTAACCCATCAACTAAGTCTCTTCCTCGAACACGAGGAAACCCAGCGATATCGAAAATATCCTTCTCTGGATACATCGCTGTTACTTGCCCGCCAGGCTCTTCAAGTGCATCAATCAATACTGTCGAAAATCCTCGAAAACCTGCGTAATAGGTGCCGTAGAGACCGGCAGGTCCGGCACCAATAATTGCGATGTCATATGAAGTCACGGACAGAGAATACAGCCCAGCTAATGTGAGTACTGAAGCATTCAGTGAGCGTAGGCATCGCTCAACTTCTAAGATTTGCAGGTGCAAACTATCGCTAATGTTCTTCGGCAACTTGAACAAGAATCGATTGAAATTCTTCGAGAAACAGCGGCTTCCTTCAAGAAGCCAGTGCTGCTATATTCAATTGGGAAAGATTCCACTGTCATTCTGCATTTGGCACGCAAAGCCTTCTTTCCTGGCAGAGTTCCATTTCCTCTCCTTCACGTTGATTCGACGTGGAACTTTAAAGAAATGATTAGTTTTCGCGACGAAACAGTCAAACGATACGATCTTGATCTCATTGTTCACTCTAATAAAGAGGGTGCCGAGAATGGCGTAACCCCATTTCGAGACGGAATTTCCGAGTACATCAGGATTATGAACACGATTCCACTCAAAGAAGCACTTGATCAGTACGGTTTCGATGTTGCAATAGGTGGTTCGCGTCGTGATGAAGAGCGTAGTCGCGCTAAGGAACGAATTTTCAGCGTCAGACAGCCAGGACATCGTTGGGATCCCCGCCAACAGCGTGCTGAACTATGGCGCACCTACAACACGAGGTTAGCAAGCGAGCAGACGATGCGTTCTTTCCCAATCTCAGACTGGACCGAGCTGGATATTTGGAGTTACATCAAACAAGAGAATATTCCAATCAATCCACTCTACTTCGCAGCTGAGCGTCCTGTGGTTCACCGTGGAAGTCAAATGCTTATGGTTGACGATGATCGGCTACCACTGCAAGAAAATGAAATTCCAGAGATGCGAATGGTCAGATTCAGAACCCTAGGTTGCTATCCACTGACTGCAGCCGTTGAATCAGATGCGGCTGACATTGATGCGGTCATTGACGAAATTTTTGGCGTACGTCTTAGTGAGAGAGCCACTCGATTAATTGATGGTGAAAAAGAAGATTCAATGGAAAAGAAAAAAACTGAAGGATATTTCTAGTTCACTATGAATTGGGCTATGGCATAGATTGTTGGTATACCAACAATCAAATTGAATGGGAACGTTATTGCAAGACTTGATGTAATGGTTAGTGCAGGATTTGCCTCGGGAATTGCGATGCTGACCGCGGCAGGTGCTGCAATATACGAAGCACTTGCACATAAAACGCCGAGTACTGTCGC